>JAIXQE010000005.1 GCA_027485815.1 Opitutaceae bacterium | reverse complement strand
GTAGGTTTCGCCCGGGGTGAGTCAAGCGCGGTTTTCCCCTTGTCCGCGAAATCCCATCACCGTACCACTTCCGCGGCTTCCGCGGTGATAGCTCAGCCGGATAGAGCAACGGTTTTCTAAACCGTCGGTCCCGGGTTCGAGTCCCGGTCACCGCGCCAAGCCCATCCCTCGCCGTCGGTGCGTCAAACCAGCCCGCCGGACCCGGCCCCGGATGCCTCCGCGAGGAGGGAGTGCCAGCGGACGAGATCCTCGGGCGTGTTGAGATTCGCGATCATCCGGGCCGCGTCGTGGGCCGGTGGCTCCGGCTCCTCAAGCAAACCCTGCTCAACCAGTTGCCGACACACGACCTGCAGGGAGTCCCCGCGCGCGGCCGCGGCGTGCAAGGCGGGCAGGGCGGACCGGTGCCACGCGGCCGCAAGCGGCTGATTCTGGCCCCCGACGCGCGGCACCACGGAGAGGCCCCGCTCCCGCGCGCGGTCGACGTTGGCCGCCAGCGCGGTCGGTGTGACCCCGGGAAGATCCACCGCCAGGACCGCGAGCACCGGAACCGGGGAACAGCTCAATGCCCGGGTCAGCACCTCGATCACCCCGCCTTGGTCCGGCGGATCCTCGAACCGCCGGAAGCCCGCCGGGGTCCACGGCTGCTCCGCCCGACACGCCAGCCAGAGCGGCCAGCAGCCGGTGCGCGCGAGCGTCCCTGCCTGGTGTTCCCCCAGCGTGGACCGGCCCCAGGGCAAGGTGGCCTTGTCGCGCCCCAGCCGGCGCGCGCGGCCGCCCGCGAGCAGGAGCGCGGCCGCGGTCGGGCAGTCCACGCGCAACCAGCCGTCGCTCAGCACCCGCGCACGCAGGCCTCCTTGGCCGCGCAGCCACGCCTCGGTGCCGGGCTTCACGGCCCGGTCCATCCACGCGCAGGGCCGGCATTCCGCGACGCCTTGGAACCGGACCCCTTGCACGGTGAATTCTCGGCCGATGAGCGCGCCGAGGTCCGCGCCGCGGGTCAGCACGTTCCGGCGGTAGGCGTGCGCCGGATGGGGCGGCGTGTCCGGGCGCCGGCGGAGCTCGCGGTGCACCTCCTCCGCGAAGAACGTGACCTGACCCCCATAGTTTGGTTTGTAGTCGAGGAAACGGTCGCCGCGCAGCCCGCGGCCGGCGAGGCATTCGACGGTTGCGACCTCCTCGATCGCGTGCGCGCCCGGCTCGCGGCCGTGGTGACCGAAGTAGTTGTGCCCCGGCGAAACGTTGAGGGCGGCGATCCTCATGCGGGCGTCTCCAGGCCGAGGCGCTCCGCGCCCGCGTAGACGTTGAACCGGTCCTCCCGGACGAATCCGGCGAGGGTGAGGCCGGCCCGGCGGGCGCAGGCGATGGCCAGGCTCGAGGGCGCCCCGATCCCCGCCACCACGGGCACGCCGGCCAGCAGCGCCTTCTGCACCAGCTCGAACGAGATCCGGCCGCTGAGCATCAGGCCGTGGCCGGAGAGCGGGAGCGCTCCGGCGAGGAGCGCGGCGCCGATCGCCTTGTCGACCGCGTTGTGCCGCCCCGCGTCCTCGTGCGCCCAATCGATCCGCCCCTCAGGGGTGAGCAGGGCGCAGCCGTGCGCGCCGCCGGTCGCGGCGAAGAGCGGCTGGTGCCCCCGCAGGCGCGCGGGCCACGCGGTCAGCGCGCGCGGGTCCAGGCGGGGGCCCGAGGCGAGCGGCGGCGCCGTGCGGAACAGCGCGTCGAGGGTGGTCGTCCCGCAGACCCCGCAGCTCGACGAGGTGAAGACGTGCCGGGTAAGGCGCTCGAAGTCCACCGCGACGCCGGGGGCGAGGACCGCCTCGACCACATTGCCCGCCTCACCGCGCGGCTGCTCGCGGCACGGCAGCAGGTCGAGCAGGTCCTCCGCGCGCCGCAGGATGCCCTCCGTGAACAGGAAGCCCGCCGTGAGTTCCCGGTCGTGCCCGGGCGTGCGCATCAGCACAGCCACGCTCCGGCCGCGAACCCGGACCTCCAGGGGTTCCTCGACCGCGACCACGTCGACCGCGGTCTCCGGCGGGCGGGTTTCGCGCCAGCCCACGATCGGGGAGGGGGAGCGGTCCGGATTCACGGGGTGGGGAGCCGTTCGAGACGGACGCGGGCGTTATAGTCCGGCGTGTCGCTGCTGGTCTCGCGCGCGTCCCGCGGGAGCAGCACATTGCCCTCCGGCCAGTGGACCTGGAGGGCGCCCGAGGCGAGCGGGGCGAGGAAGATCCGGCCGCGGAAGCGTCCGGTGGCGCTCACGAGTTCCACCGCGTCCCCCGGCAGCAACCGGAGCCGGGCGGCGTCCTCCGCGCCGATGAGGATGCTGTCGCGCGCGGCCCCGGTCAGCGGATCCACCTCCGCGTGGATGAGGGTGTTGAACTGCTTCCCGCGGCGGGTGCTGACGTGGAAGGTCCCCTCCGGGGCGGTGGAGTCGGGCAGCGCCGGGGTGGTGAAACGGGCCCGGCCGCCGGGGCGCGGAAACACGCCGTCCGCGCAGAGGTGGCGTCCGCCGTACTGGAAGGCATCGCCGGTCCGGGACAGCCGCTGGATCCCCTCGTAGAACGGCACGACGCGCGCGATCTCCTCGCGCAGAGCCTGGCCGTTCTCCGCGCCCAGGAGCCGCGCGCGTTCCGGCCACGCCGCGGCCGCGACGTCCCGCCGGATCTTCCACTCCGCGCGGGCTTCGCCGACCTGGCGCGGCAGCTCCGGGCTGAACATCACCCGCCGCTCCGTGCTGGTCTCCGTCCCGCCGTCATCCTGTTCGTAGCGCGTCTTCCCCGGCAGCAGCCAGACCTCCTCCCCGGGTTCGAGCAGCATCTGGTCGGTCACGAGGATGTCTTGGTGCACGCGCACGGGAACCCGGGTCAGGGCTTCGCGGACCCAGTCCGGGTCGGGCAGCGTGCGCAGGAGGTTGCCGCCGACGGAGTAGAGGACGTCGAGGTGACCGCGGTGCGCCGCCTCGACCATCGCCGGCGCGGTGTAGCCGGGTCCCCGGGGGATGGGAAACCCGTACTGCGCCTCGAGCGTCGCCGCGTTCTCCGCGGTCAGCGGCAGGCCCCCGGGCAGCGCGGTGGCGTAGCAGCCCATCTCGGCGCCCCCCTGCACCGAGGAGTGGCCGCGGATAGGCACGACGCCGCACCCGTCGCGGCCGATCCAGCCGCGGGCCAGGGCGAGATTGAGGATCATCCGCACTCCGTCGGCCCCCTCTGGTTGCTGGGTTATGCCCATACTCCAGATCAGCACGCCGCACCGCGCGCGGGCCGCGGTGGCCGCGAAGGCCTCGAGTTGCGCGCGCGACAGGCCGCTCGCGGCCTCCAGCTGCGACCATTCCATTCCTTCGGCCACCGCCCGCAGCCGCGCGAACTCCTCGGTGTGCTCCGCGACCCAGGCCGTGTCCACGCCGCCCCGTTCCAGAAGCGCCTTGAGCACGCCGTAGAGGCAGGCGACGTCTCCGCCCGGCGCGACGGGGTACCATTCATCGACGAAATCCGAACCGAACAGCGCGCTGCGGACATCCGAGGGGACCCAGTAGCGCTGCAGCCCGGGCTCCAGCAGAGGATTGACGACGACGATCCGCGCGCCGCGCCGCTTCGCTAGCAGCAGGTACTTCATCGCGACGGGCTGGTCGTTCGCGGGGTTGGACCCGAACAGCACGATCAAATCCGACTCGATCCAGTCGGTGTAGCTGCACGAGGCCGCGGCGGTGCCCGTCATCTCGCGCATCGCGGCGGTGGAGGGCGCGTGGCAGAGCCGGGCGGCGTTGTCGACGTGGCTGGTGCCGAGGAAACGCGCGGCCTTCTGGGCGAGGTAGTAGACCTCGTTGGTGACCCCGCGGGCGGTCACGAAGAATGCCAGGCGCGCGGGGGCGGTCGCGCGGATTCGGGCCCCGAGGCGAGCGAGGGCCTCGTCCCAACCAACTGGGCGGAAGCCGGGCTCGCCGCGGCGGCGGACCATCGGCAAGGCGAGGCGGCCGAGGGTGCGCAGGCGGGCGTTGTCCCAGTTGGCGAGCGCCCCGACGTCGGCGAGGGCCGCGGGGTCGCCGGCGCCCATCGTGTTGAGGCGGAGCAGGCTGAGCCGCGTGAGGCAGAGGTGGGGTCCCGAGATGGTCCAGTCCCGCAGGCCGGCGACGCCGAGCGCGCAGCCGTCGCAGACCCCGCGGGAGAGTACCTGCCACGCGTAGCCCAGCGCATCTCTGTTTTCCCAGACCGCGGCTGCCATCTCGCGGAAGTGGCGCGGTTTGCGGGCGGCGAGGCCGAAGGGCAGGACGCGCTCGTGCAGCGGGCGCGGGGCCAGGGGCTTTGGGTTGGGGCGCGGCGCGGGGCTCATCCGGCGGCAGATTTGGGCGCGGACATCGCCCGGTCAATGCGGGTTGGACCGCCGGATGTCGCTCGGTGGAGTCATCCCCACGGGCGCGGCACCACGGTGGAGAGGTGCGGGGTTCAGCGTGCGGGCAGGAGGGCCGTGATCCGCGCGGCGACCGCGTCGGCGAGGCGTTCGCTGCCGGCGTCCGTGAAGTGCACGTTCGCCGGTCGTTGCAGTTTGGCGAGGTCGGCCGCCGCCACGGCGTGCAGGTCGTTGATCGCGACGCCAAGCTCCCGCATCACCCGGCCGGCGACCTCGTTGTACCGTGCGGCGTCGTCCGCCACGCGGCCTTGGCTGCCGGCGGGCACGGGCGTGGTCGTCGCGAACACCACGCGCGCTCCCGTCCGCTGCAGCCGGGCCACGATCTTCCGCAGGTTCGCCTCGTACTGCGCCAGCGAATGCACCTGCCGGCCCTGTTCGGGCGCGGCGAGCTGGCCCTTGGCGTCGAGGTACTTCAGATCGTGCAGGCCGAAGTTGAAGTGGATCACGTCCCAACGGCCGGCACCCAGCCACTGGTCGAGGGAGGCGACGCCGCGCGCGGTGTCACCGCAGTTCACCGGCGGGCGGTGCACGTTGGCCCGACCGCCGAGGCGGGCGCGCACGGGGAGGGTGTAGCCCATCGAGATCGAGTCGCCGATCAGGAGCACGCGGGGCAGGCCGGGGGTGTCGGTGATCGGGGCGAGCACCGGGCTCGGGGCCTTGGCGGGCCGCTTTTCGGCGGCGGAGACGGTCGCGGCGAGGAGGATGAATCCGGTGAGAAGGCGCAGGAGCGGAGGGAACGAGGTCATCGGGGTGGGGGTGGGAGTTGAACCCCGCGGTGCCGCCGTGGGAAACACTTTCCGCGGGCGGCGCCCGGCGGGGCGCCAGCTTGGGATTGCGGTGCGGCGCGGGCTCGCCGAGGCTCGGAGGATGGTTGAAGTCTCCGGCCGGTACCAGGGAAACCTCCACTGCAGCGTGCGGCACGGGCCCTCCGGGTCCGTGCTCCAGACGGACGCCCCGCGGGACAATCAGGGGCAGGGGGAGGCGTTCTCGCCCACCGATCTGGTCGCGACGGCGCTCGGCACCTGCATCGCCACGACGATGGCGATCGCGGCGCGCAAGCACGGGGTCGAGTTGCGCGGCCTGACGTTCTCCGTGCGCAAGGAGATGGCCCCCGACCTGCCGCGCCGCATCGGCCGCCTGGTCACCGAGGTCCGGGTGCCGCTGCCCGCGGATCACCCCGCGGCGCAACCGCTGATGGGAGCCGCCCGGGCCTGTCCGGTGCACCGCAGCCTCCATCCGGACATCGACGCACCGATCACCTTCCAGTGGGCGTGAGATCGCCCGGGGCCACCGCCGGAAAGCGGTAGGTGGTGTTGAAGATCAGCTCGATGCGGGGGGAGACGCGCACGCGGACCTTGAGGCGTCCGTGGTGGGGATCCACGGGCGTGGCGCGGCCCGAGACGACGCGGTCCTCGCCTCGCTCATTGCGGGCAGCGCCGCGGAAGTCCACCGCCTCCCCCGCGAGGAGGCGCGTCAGGTCCGCGTCCGGCACCGTGATCGAGATCGTGCCCGCCTCGTTGGCGGGGAAAAAGGGGATCACCCGCGCGGTGTACGCGGCGGTGAAGGCGCCGGCCGCGTCCCGGGCGAAACCGGACGTGCGGAGGGTTACGGCCCCCACGTAGATGGACGTCCACGCGGCTTCGACCTCCGCCCGCGCGGGCAGGGGAGCGCCGGCGCGGAGGGGCGCGAGGATCAGCAGCAGCGCGAGGAAGGGGAGGGCGATGCGCGGACGCGGGCGCATGCCGCACGTTGAGGCGCTGGACGGGGGCGGGGCAAGGGCGGAGCGGTCCGGTTTCGCGTTGCAGGGGGCGGAGGCGGCGCGCATCACCTTCCGCTTATGGCCAAGCCATCCCACGCCACCTGGGGCGGGCGGTTCTCCGCCGGTCCCGCCGAGCTGATGCTGCGGTTCAGCGAGTCGGTCTCGTTCGACCGCCGCCTCGCACCCTTCGACATCCAGGGGAGTCAGGCGCACGCGGCGATGCTGGCGCACGTCGGGCTGATCACGGAGCGGGAGCGGGCGGCGATCCATCGCGGGCTGGCGGCGATCGGGCGGGAGATCGCGGCGGGCCAATTCACCTGGGACACGCGCCTCGAGGATGTGCACATGAACATCGAGCAGGCCCTGACCAAGCGGGTGCCGGCCGCGGCGAAGCTGCACACCGCGCGGAGCCGCAACGACCAGGTCGCGACGGACATGCGGCTGTTCTTCAAGTACGCCTGCGCCGAGCTCCAGGCGGGAATCCGCGGGGCGCAGCGGGCGCTGCTGGGCCTGGCGGAGGCGAACCGCGACGTGCTGATCCCCGGCTACACCCACCTGCAGCGCGCGCAGCCGGTGCTGTTCGCGCACCACCTCCTCGCGTGGATGGAAATGCTGGACCGGGACCACGGGCGCTTGGGCGACGTGGCGGAGCGCGCCAACTGGTGTCCGCTCGGGGCCGGGGCGATTGCGGGCACCACGCTCCCGATCGACCGCGAGTTCACCGCGCGGGCGCTGGGGTTCGTCGATGCCAAGGGCAGGCCGCGCGTGACGCGCAACTCGATGGACACCGTGGCCGACCGCGACCTGTTCCTCGATTTCGCGGCGGCAGGAGCGGTGTTCGGGGTGCACCTCTCGCGCATCGCGGAGGACCTGATCCTGTGGGCGAGCGCGGAGTTTCGGTTCGTGGACCTGCCGGACGCCTTCTGCACCGGCTCGTCGCTGATGCCGCAGAAGAAGAATCCCGATTCCTGCGAACTGCTCCGGGGCAAGGCGGCGCGGCTGCAGGGCAACCTGCAGACCTTGCTCACCCTCGCGAAGGGACTGCCGCTGACGTACAACCGGGATCTGCAGGAGGACAAGCCGCCGGTGTTCGATACCTTTGATCAGGCGCTGGTGTGCGCCGAGGTGCTGGCGGGCACCCTCGCGGGCCTGCGGGTCCGCGCGGACCAGTGCGCCGCCGCGGTGGCGGATCCGGCGCTCCTGGCGACCGACCTCGCGGACTACCTGGTGGAGCGGGGCGTGCCGTTCCGGGAGGCGCACCACGCGGTCGGCGCGGTGGTCCGGCTGGCCGAGAAAGCGGGCGTGGCCCTCGATCGGTTGCCCA
Source organism: Opitutaceae bacterium (assembly GCA_027485815.1). Taxonomy (GTDB): domain Bacteria; phylum Verrucomicrobiota; class Verrucomicrobiia; order Opitutales; family Opitutaceae; genus ER46. The sequence goes on along the minus strand of JAIXQE010000005.1, from coordinate 8,892 downwards.
CCGCTGACGTGCTTGCGGTGCATCCCGGGTTCGGCGCGGATTGGGCGACCGTGTTCGACCTGCGGCGGGCGATGGCCAAGCGGCGGGGCACCGGCATGCCGGGTCCGGCCCAGGTGGCTCGGCAGCTGGCGCACTGGCGCCGGGAGCTCCGTTAAGTGCAACGGGCGGACGCGCGGCCGCGCCGGGAAGGGGCGGTGGGTCGACGGGGGGAACCGGCCGCGGCTGGAGCGTGATGCGCGCGCTTTTTCCCACCCCGCGGTCCGACCCGGAACTGGCGCCGTTCCGGCCCGGGCTGGTGTTCGCGTTCTTCAACGCGATCGCCTGGCAGATCGGCATCGGCACGCCGATGGTCCTCTTCGCGGAGGAGTTGGGCGCGACGCCGTTCCAGGTCGGGCTGGCCTATTCGTTCGTCTTCGTGCTGACGCCGGTGCAGATCCTGTCGACCGCGCTCCTGCCGCGGTACGGCTTCAAGGCGGTGATGCTGGGCGGGTGGCGGACGCGGGCCGTGTTCCTGGCGGTGCCGGCGGTGCTCGCCGCGCTGGCGCTCCGGGGGCCGCGGCCGTGGATGGCGGACACGCTCGTCTGGAGCGTCTTCCTGTTCTGCCTGTTCCGGTCCATCGGCGCGGCGTCGGGCATCTCGTGGTTTTACGCGATCCTGCCGGAACGGGTCCGGGGGCGCTATTTCGGGAGCGACCAGTTCGCGTCGGCGGTCGCGAGCGTGGGGACCCTCCTCGCCTGCGCCGGCCTCTTCGCGGTGCTGCCGGTGTACTGGGCCCTGCTGATCCAGTACCTGATCGCGCTGACGGGGGCGTTCGTCAGTTACTTTTCCCTGCGGCAACTGCCGGATGCGCCGCGGCCGGCGCCGGTGAGCCTGCGCGAGGTCCTGCGGGACACGCCCCGCCATCTCTTTGCGCCGTCGGTGTTCCGGAAGTACGTGTGGCTCGCGGGGGCGGGCGCCGCGATCGTGACGCCCCTGCCGCCGTTCGCGGCGTATTTCCTGAAGGTCGGGCCGGGCCTTTCCACGGCGCAGATCATGGTCTTCGAGGTGGCGCGGTACGCGGGGGTGATGGCGGCGGCGTGGATCCTGCGGCGGCGCATCGATGAACTGGGCGCGCGGCCCTTCTTTCTGCTCGCGCTCGGGCTTTATGCGGTTGTCGCGGCCTATTGGTGGGTCTTCCTCGAGTGGGGCGCGGGTGGGATCCCCGCGCTGCTGGTGTCGTACTTCCTGCTCGGCCTCGCGGCGGCGGTGTGGGTGATGGCGAACCTGCAGTACCTGCCGAAGACGACCGGGGAACGGGATCGCACCCTGGCGGTGTCGATCCACGGGGCGTTCACGGCGTTGCTGGGCGGGATCTCGCCCATCCTCTGGGGACTGGTGCTGAAGGCGGAGGGCGGCCGGGGCATCGATCCCGCGGTGTTCCAGCTCTTCTTCCTGACGGTGGTCGGGGGGGCGCTGGTGCTCTCCCAGCTCATCGCGCGGCTGCCGGAGGATCGCGGCCATCCCGTGGAGCCGCTGCTCATCGGCAATGCCATCCTGCGGCCCTTCCGCGCGATGACCTACCTCGCGAGCCTCGTGGATCACCGCGCGCCGCCGCCCCGCCCGGAGAACCCGCCGGCGGACGGGCCTCCGCGGGGTTGACGCCGGCGCGGAGAACGCCGAGCAAGGGCGCCGATGGCCAAAGTCCGCATCCTTCCCGACCGCGTGGCGAACCAGATCGCCGCGGGCGAGGTCATCGAGCGTCCGGCCGCCGTGGTGAAGGAGCTGGTCGAGAACGCCCTCGACGCCGGGGCCACGCGGATCGCGGTGGAGTTCCGGCAGGGCGGGCGCGCCCTGATGCGGGTGGAGGACAACGGCCACGGGATGGGGCGGGACGACGCGCTGCTGGCCCTCGAGCGTCACGCCACCAGCAAGATTGCCGAGGCCGGGGACCTCGACCGGCTGGCGAGCTATGGTTTTCGCGGGGAGGCGCTGCCCTCGATCGCCAGCGTCTCGCGCTTCACCCTGCAGACGCGGACCGCGGAGGATTCCGCCGGGACCGAGGTGCTGGTCAACGGGGGCCGCCTCCTGCACGTGCGCGAGTGCGGCCGCGCCCCGGGCACCTCGATCGAGGTTGCGCACCTGTTCAACTCGGTTCCCGCGCGCCGGAAGTTCCTCAAGACCGACGCGACCGAGTCGGCGCACATCATCCACTGCGTGCGCCTCTACGCCCTGGCGTGCCCGGGCACGGCCTTCACGCTGGTCGAGGACGGGCGGGTGGTCTTCCGCTCGCCGGAGTGCCGCACGCTGGCGGACCGCGTCGGCGAGATCTTCGGCCGCCAACTGGCGACGCTGGCCGTGCCGATCGCGGCGGAGGAGCCGGGCCTGCGCATGGAAGGTTTGGTCGGGCGGCCCGGGGTGGGGCGGCCGACCCGGCACGAGATGCTTGTGTTCGTGAACGGCCGGCCCGTCGACAGCCGGACCCTGAACTACGCGCTGATCGAGAGTTACCACGAGTCCGTGCCGCGCGGCCGCTACCCGCTCGCGTTCGTCTTCCTGCACTGCGATCCCGCGGCGGTGGACGTGAACGTGCACCCGGCGAAGCGGGAGGTGCGATTCCGGAGCGAGCCGCAGGTGCGGGGCTTCGTGATCCGTTCGGTGCTCCACCGCCTGCGGGAGCTGGCGGATGCGCCCGGCTCCCTGGGCATTTCCAGCGCGCCGCCCGCGCCTCCGGTGGCGACTACCGCGCCCGCGGTTGTCCCGGCGGCATGGGCCCCGGCGAGGCCCGCTCCGGTCACCTTCCCGCGGCCGGCGGGACCGGGGGCATTCCCGCCGCCTCCGGTGGCACCGGCGTCCGCGGGCCCCGCTCCCGCCGCTCCCGTGCTCGCGACGGCGCCGGCAGCCGCGGCGGGACCGCGCGTCGCCCCGGCATGGCGTTACGTGGGTGTGGCGCACGGCAGCTACGTGCTCTTCGAGACCCCGGCGGGGCTGGTGCTGCTTGACCGGCGCGCTGCGCACGAGCGGGTGTGGTACGAGCGGTTGCGGGGCCAGTTTCAGGCCGGCGAGGTGCCGAGCCAGCGCCTGTTGCTGCCGCAGCCCGTGGAGCTCGACGCCATTGCGGCGGCGATGCTCCTCGACCGGCTCGCGTTTTTGGGCCGGCACGCCTTCGAGGTGGCCGAGTTCGGCCGCAACTTCTTCCGCATCGAGGCCATCCCGGGGTGGATGGAGCCGGCGGACGCCGAGCCGTTCCTGCGGGAGTTCCTGGGTGCGTGCCGCGATGGCCGAGTGCCCCACGCTGAGCTCGGCCCGGCGCGCGAGGAACTCGCCCGTCTGGCCGTCGCCAAGGCGGTGCGTCTGCCGGCCGGCTCCGGCGAGGCCGAAGTGCGCGGCCTGCTCGCGGAACTGTTCGCCACCGACAGTCCCCTGACCAGTCCGTCAGGCAGGCCCACCTACATTGAGCTCAACCACGGGGAGCTTGCGCGCCGTTTTCAGAAATAACCGCGAGGCGGGGCTCGCGCTGGCACGGTTCTTTCTACAGGATCGGTCAGTCCTATGGCAAACGCAGTGAAATCCAAGGGGGTGGCGGGGAAAGCGCGGACGGCCGCGGTGAATGGCGGGGAGACGAATGGCGGGGCGCCGGCGGAGGCGACCACGGAGGTGATGCGGGCCTTGATCCAGCGTCACCTCGTCTCGACCCTCGCGCGGCACGCCGGCTCGGCTACGCCGCGGGACTGGTGGGTGGCGACCGTGCTGGCCCTGCGGGACACGATCCACGAGCGGCTGATCCAGACCCAGGCGGTCCATAACCGGGAGAACGTCCGCCGCCTCTATTATTTCTCCCTCGAGTACCTGATGGGCCGGCTGTTCGGCAACAACCTGATCGCGACGGGCCTTTACGACACGGCCCGCGCGGCGCTGGCCGACCTGGGCCAGGACTTCGACGTCGTGCGCGAATCCGAGGTCGACATGGGCCTGGGCAACGGCGGTCTCGGGCGGCTGGCGGCGTGCTTCCTCGATTCGCTCGCCACCCAGGATTATCCGGCCCTCGGGTACGGGATCTATTACGAGTTCGGCCTGTTCCGCCAGGCCTTCGTCGACGGGCATCAGGTCGAGCATCCCGACAGCTGGACGCTGTTCGGCGACCCGTGGGAGGTCGTCCGGCCCGAGTACACGCAGGAGGTGCGGCTGTACGGCCGGGTGGAGAACGTGTTCGACGACCGGGGCAATTACCGCCCGCGGTGGGTCGATACCAAGACCATCCTCGGCGTCCCGCGGGACATCCCGGTGGCCGGCTTCGGCACGATGACCGTCAACCTGCTGCGCCTCTGGGCGTCCAAGGCGACGGAGGACTTCGATCTCGCCGCCTTCAACAGCGGGGGGTACGTCGACGCCGTGCGGGAGAAGGCCGTGGGAGAGACCGTCTCGAAGGTCCTCTACCCGAACGACAAGACCGAGAACGGGAAGGAGCTGCGCCTGGTCCAGCAGTATTTCTTCGTGGCGTGTTCCCTGCGGGACATCATCCGCCGGCACCGCCGGATCCCCGGGAACTCGTGGGACAACTTCGCCGACAAGGTGGCGGTGCAGCTGAATGACACCCATCCGGCGATCGCGGTGGTGGAGCTATTGCGCCTGCTGGTCGACGAGGAGCAACTGCCGTGGGATCGGGCGTGGGACATCGTCTCCCGGACCTTCGCCTACACGAACCACACCCTGCTGCCGGAGGCCCTCGAGAAGTGGGGCGTGGGGTTGTTTGAGCGCGTGCTGCCGCGGCACCTCCAGCTGATCTACGCCCTCAATGACCGCGTGCTGGCCGAGGTGGAGCGGAAGTGGCCGGGGGAGATCGCGAAGAAGCGCGTGTGTTCCCTGATTGAGGAGGGGGGCGGCAAGGCGGTGCGGATGGCCAACCTCGCGGTCGTCGGCTCCCACGCGGTGAACGGCGTGGCCGCGCTCCATACCGCGCTGCTGCGGCGGCACCTGTTCCCGGAGTTCGACGCCCTCTACCCGGGGCGCTTCCAGAACAAGACCAACGGCATCACCCCGCGCCGCTGGCTGCTCAAGTGCAACCCGCGGCTCGCCGCCCTCATCACGCGGCACCTCGGCGACGCCTGGCCGCGCGACCTCGACCGCCTCCGCGAGCTGGAGCGGTGGGCCGACGATCCGGCCTTCCAGGCCGAGTTCATGGCCATCAAGCGCGCGAACAAGGCGGACCTCGCCGCGGTCATCCGCGCGGAGTGCGGGATCGAGGTCTCGCCGGACGCCCTCTTCGACGTGCAGATCAAGCGGCTCCACGAGTACAAGCGCCAGCACCTGAACCTGCTCCACATCCTCGCCCTCTACCGCCGGCTCCTCCAGCGGCCGGACCTCGACATGGTGCCGCGGGTCTTCGTGTTCGCCGCCAAGGCTGCCCCGGGCTACGACCTCGCCAAGAATATCATCCGTGCGATCAATGTGATCGGCGCCCGGATCAACGGCGATGCGCGCGTGAACGGGAAGCTGAAGGTGGCGTTCCTCCCGAACTACCGGGTCTCGCTCGCCGAGCGGATCATTCCCGCCGCGGACCTCTCGGAGCAGATCTCCACCGCCGGCAAGGAGGCCTCGGGCACGGGCAACATGAAGCTCTCGCTCAACGGCGCCCTCACCATCGGCACCCTCGACGGGGCCAACGTGGAGATTCGCGAGGAGGTCGGCGACGACAACATCTTCATCTTCGGCCTGACCGTCGAGGAGGTGGAGGCACTTCGCGCCAGCGGCTACCAGCCGTGGTCTCGCTACCAGGCGGACGAGGAACTGCGGGCGGTGATCGATTGGATCGGCAGCGATTACTTCACGCCGGGCGAGCACGGCGCCTTCGCGCCGCTGCACGACAGCCTCCTGCACGGGGGCGATCCGTACCTGGTCCTCGCGGACTTCCGCAGTTACAGCGACTGCCAGGCGCGGGCCGACGCCGCGTTCCGCGACCGCGCGGGCTGGGCCCGACGCGCCATCCTCAACACCGCGCGGATGGGCAAGTTCTCCAGCGACCGCACGATCCGCGAGTACGCTACCGCGATCTGGCGGCTGCCCGCCGTGCCCGTGCCCTGAGGACAGGGCGGACGCCCGTGACCCCCGCCGTCCGCTCCCGTTTCCGTCGCGGACGAGGTCTGACGCAAGCGCGCCGCCCAGTTGGCTGAGCTGGCCCGCCCCGGCCATTGGATCCAGGGCGCGGACGGCGCGTGGCGCCGGAAGTGAGCCGCGGGTCGCTCAGCGCGGCTCTGGCCAGGCCAGGTGGCGGTGGAGGAACCGGTAGGAGCCCACCCCGTGGATGACGTGACCGCCGTCGAAATACTCGATCGCGGTGCGTTCCGGGATGCCCAGCCGGGCGTAAAGGCGCCGCACCTTGGCGTACTCGAAGGACACCCATTCGTCGGTGCCGACGCCGTCGGCGTGGCCGCGTTCGACCATGAAGGGACGCGGGGCGATCAGGGCGGCCATCTCCGCATGACCAAAGGTTGAGCCGAGGTTGAACTCGGGCATCTCGTACTCGCGGGTGAAGACGTAGCTGCCGGTCCAGTCGGTGGTCGCGAGCTTCCAGACCCATTCGTTGAAGTTCCCGGAGCAGACGACGGCGGCGTAGCGCTCCAGCAGCGCCGGCACGCGCAGCGCGGTGGCGCCGCCATATGAAAGCCCGTAGAAGCCGATGCGGCCCGCGTCCACGGCCGGCAGCGTTTCCAGCCAGTCAAGGATCGCCGCGTGTTGGGCGGTGATCAGGGAAAACAGGCTCAGCCCGAGCGGATGGGCGAGCCGCTGCAGCTGGCGGAACTCGGGTCCGCGGTAGAGGTTGTGCGGGGCAAACACGATGAAGCCCCGCTCGGCCAGCCGCGCCGCGAAGGCGCGATAGGTGGTGAAGGAGCGGCTCGCCGGATCCTCGTCCCAAAGGTCCGAGGGCAGCCCTTCCAGTCCGTGCTGCGCCACGACCACCGGCCGCTTTTCTCCGGGCTGGAGTCCGCCGGGCAGCAGCAGGTGCCCCCACGCGAACGGAGCGGCTCCGCGCTCGAGCACCACCTCGTGGACGGTCCACGCCGGGCGTTCGGCCACCGTCCGGGCACGGACGCGGGTCGGCGCTTCGCTCGCGGGCCAGGCGCCGATGACCTGGGCGTGAAAGTGTTCGCGGAAGGGACCCATCTCTCGCCGCCAGTCCGAGGGCTCCCGCGCCGGCACGCGCCGCCAGAGGAAATCCTCCCGGGTCCGCTGGGCGGTGGAGATCTGCGCCTGAGCTTGGGCCGCGTGCGCCGCGACCAGCTCGCGTTGGAGCCGTTGACGATCCGGAAGCGGCCCGCGGAGGGCCGGCGCAGGACCGGGGGGGACGAGAACCAGGTCCGGACCGCCGAGTTGGCGGAGAAAGGCGCCGAGGGCGGCGGTGCCGTGGGGCGCGACGACGCCGCTGGAGGGGACGATCAGCTGGAGGTGGGACGCCCAAGGGCCGGAACGCTCGGCGGCGCGGGCCAGCTCGCGCCGCACCTCGGCGGGGGCCGCGGAGGTCAGGCGGCCCGGGGCGGCGCCGGCTCGGCCGGCGCGCGGTTCGGGCGGGCCCGCGATCTCGGGTCCGGCGACCGCCTCCACGACCAGTTTCCGGGGCAAGATCAGCCGGGCCAGTTCCGCGTCGCCGAACTCTCGCAGGTAGCCGAAGAGGTTGCGGTAGAGGGGTTCCTCCGCGAGGCGTTCGCGCGGTCCGAAGTAACCGCTGACGAGCGCGGCGACGAAGCGGGTCTCCAGCGCGGCCGAGAAGAGCGCGAGCAGGCCGCCCTCGCCCCAGCCGGCCACCCCCACGGGCAGCGCGTCCCCGCGCCGGGCCCAGGCGTCGACGGCGGCCCGGGCCTGCTGCACCTCGTAGCCGATGGGATGACGGCCCAGCGGGAAGGACTGGCGGTAGATCCACTCGCGGTGCGTCTGGTTGGTGAGGCGGCCGAGCGCGGGATTGCCGGAATGGGTGTCGTCCCGGTCCAGGAGGCGGGGCACAAGGACTTCGCAGCCGGCCTCCGCCAGCCGCCGGGCGGCCTGGTGGGCGGGATCGAGGCCCGGCAGGAGGCCGGCCAGTTGCTCCGGCGCTTGGTCGGCGTCGGGGAACAGCACCACGCGGGCGCGAGTCGGCCCGCTTGGACGGAGCAGCAGGCCGCGGCCCTCCAGGCCGGGCACGACGGGCCAGCGGACCGCTCGGACCGTGAAGCTGGGCGCGGTCGCGAGGACGACCTCGTCTTCCGGAGCGGCATCCACCCGGAATTCCGGGGCGGGGTCCCGTGGATCGGCGAGGCCTGCCATCCGCGCCAGCCGTGCGCGGTGGGGGGCCAGCGAGGCCTCGTAACTGGCGCGATCCCGGAAGTCCGGACGCCACGACGAGCCACGTTCGGCGAGGATCGCCGGCTGGGCCGCTTGGAGGAGTTGGCGCGCGGCGGTGACAAGTTCCGCGGAACGGTCCGCGGAAGGCGCCAGCGGCTCGGCGGGAAACGGGAAGGTCGGGGTGCCGGCGGCGGCGGCCGGGAGGGTCGGGAGCGCGAGGGCGAGCGTCAGGGAGGCGGCCCGGAGCCGGGCGCACGGGGTCAGGGGCATCCTGGAATCCATCCACGGCGCGCGGGCCAGCGTCGAATCTTTAGCGCGCCCCGCGGACGACCGGCGCGTTCCGCGGTTGACGGACCGGCGCGCCGCGGCATCTGTTGGCTCGACCGCGCCGCCGGCGGCGCTGGTTGCTTCTCCCGTCCGATGTCACGGTCGTGCCCTCCGAAAAGCGGGTGCTCCCGGCAGAGGAGGGGAGTTCTTACCCTTGCCCACACTGATCCCCTCCTGTCGCGTCTGCCGCTGGGTGCTGGCCTTGGCCGGGTGCCTGCTGGCCGCCCTCTCCGGTCTCCGGTGGGTCGGGCAGGTGGGAATGGCCGGTGCGGAGG
>JAIXQE010000040.1 GCA_027485815.1 Opitutaceae bacterium | reverse complement strand
GGATCCGGTGACCCAGAGCATCTTTGCCGCGCCCCTCTACGCGCTGTTCGAAATCTCCATTCTGGTCTCTTCGCGGGTCGAGAAGCGCAAGGCGGCCGCCCGCGCCGCCTGAGGCGGCGGGCGCCGGGGTTGAACCCCGGCGCCCCGGGCGGGGCGCGTCACACGGGGACGATCCTCAGAACGTGCCCCGCAGGCCGAAGGAACCCAGGGCGCCGTAGGAATTGGCCGAGGAGCGCCGCGCATAGGCGGGAGTATCGGCCTGATAGCGGGACTGGTTGAAGTGCACGTTGGCCACGTTGCGGCAGTTGATGAACAGCGAGATGCGCTTGGAGGCCTGATAGGTCAGGTTGAGGTCGAGGGTCGTCCGGGCGTCCTGATACACGGACGCGAACGGGCCCTGGCCGGTGGAGGGGCCGCGATTCTGTTCCCCGCGGTGATGCCACTTCGCCATGAAGGTGATCGGGTTCCGCGAGATGGTGACGCCCCAGTTCATGCTCTCGGGAATGAAGCGGTTGAAGTCCGCGGTGCGGCTGCCGGCGAGACGCAGCTTGGTGTAATTGGCGAAGACGGTGAAGGGTCGCCCGAACGCGCCCAAGGGGGCGAGGGACTGGCGGACGTTGAGCTCGTACCCGGAGACCTCGGCGTCGCCGGAGTTGATGGTGGTGTTGAGCTGCCAGCCGACGTATCGCGGATCCAGGCCGAAGTTTTCCAGGTCTTCCGCGGTAGCGAAGGTCTGCAAGGTGCCGAAGAAGTCGGCGATGTCCTTCTGGAAAGCCCCGGCGGTAAACATCCCGCCGCTGTCCGTGTAGTACTCGGCCGAGAGGTCGTAGTTGTGGGCGGTCCAGGGTTTCAGGCCCGTGTTGCGCACGGTGATATTGCCGCGAATCGCGCTGGGGTCCGCGTTCTCATCGAGATCGGCCTCGTTGATGGTCGCGTTGGGCACGATGTTGGTGAAGTCGGGGCGGCCGTAGGTCTTGGCGTAAGCCGCCCGGAAGAGCAGGTTCGCGGTGGCGTTGAAGGTGAAGTGCAGGCTCGGATAATACCCGTCGTAGGAGCGCTCGGCCCGGTTGGCCCGTTCCAGGCGGATGAGGCGCAGTTCCTCCATCGAGCCGACGGCGCCGGCTTCCGGCCGCCGCACCCGCTGGCCGGCCGCATTGCGGACGAAGGCGCCGGAGGCGGTCCGCTGCCACACGTTGGCCGGTTCGAAGACCGGGCCCTGGCCGAGATCGGTCGTTTCCTCGTACCGGACGCCCCCGAGCACAATCAGTCGGTTGCCAAGGAGGCGCGCCTCGCCCTGCAGGTAAAGGGCCTTCACCTGCTCCCGCAGCCATTCGGACGCGACGATCCGGCTTTGCTCCTGGGCGACGATCTGCGCGGGGGTCTGCACGAACAGGCCGGGATTCTTCTTCCAGGCTTCGACGGCGACGTTGGTCGAAGTCCAGGGGATGTTATCGAAGCCAAAGTAATTCGGTCGGTTCTTGTAGACCTGCGCGAGGAAGGGGGCGGGGGAAAAGTCACCCGGGGGGGCCGGATTGTAGTTCCACTGGCGGTTCCATTCGCGCCGTTCCCGCTCCTGGGAGCGGAAGAGACCGCCTGCCTGGAGGGAGGAGTTGATCCCGAACAGGGTCAGGTTGCGGCGCAGGAGGGCGTCGCCGCCCCAGAGGTTCTCCTTGTGGTCCCGGTAGGCGTTGGAAGTGGCGGTGGTCAGCCGGTAATTGTTGATGTCGTTCAGATCCAGTTCCCGGTTGGTGTTGTCGAAGGCGCGGATGCGGGCCGGATAGTCCGGCGCGATGCCCTCGAAGGTCACGCGCGCGGGATTGAGCAGTGAGATGTTCAGCTGGTTGAAGCTGCCCTTCTCGTGGTAGCGACGCCACGTCTTCGAGGTCGACAGGTGGGCGCCGGAGTCAAACCGCCAGGTGCCATTATCGAAGCGGTAGCGCGCGTTGGTCCCCAGCGTCCGGGCCGCAATGTGGATCGCGTTGCCGGAGAAGGTCACCCCGCCGCGGCCGGTCGCGCCGATGGTGGTGTCGGGACTGAAGCTGAGGGCGGTGCCCCCCGCGACGCTGGGCGTGGGGTTGGTGCCGGCGGTCGCCGAGCGGTTCACGTTGCCGTTCTTGTCCCGGTAATAGGTGGCCTGGCCGCCGAGGGAGAGGACCGAGTTGGGGGTCACGCGCCAATCGGCCTTCAGGCTCGTTGAATCCCGGGTGTACCACTTGGGCGCGTCGATGATCTGGTGGGTCTGGAGGAACGGCCGGGACGGAGAGGCGCCCGTGTTCGCGGCGGTGGCGTTCCACGTCATGGCCGAGATGTTCTGCTCGTTCCACTGCTGCGAGGACAGGCCGGTGAAGACGATGCCGAAGTCCTTCGAGATCGGGAGGGTATAGTCGAAATCGAAGCCGGGCTTGATCCGACGCTCGCGGGTGTCGAACGGGAAGGGCTGGCGTTTCCACTGCAGGCCGTCGCTGCTGGCCGTCATCGTCACCCGGTAATTGAACTGGGCCCGGCTGCGCTCGAAGGCGCTCTTGCTGACCATGTTGACGGTCCCCGAGATGCCGTCGGCCGGATTGGCCGGGGTGGGGACCTTGGTGACCTCGATGCGCGAGGTGTTGTTGATCGAAACCTGGGTGAACAGGAAGGAGCGGTTGGCGGCGCTGCCCGAGGCGTTGGCCAACTGGGAGCCGTCCATCGTGACCGCGGTGAGGTTCGGATCGAAGCCGCGGATGGCGACCGCATTGGGCGAGGCGTCCGAATACTCGATGGTCACGCCCGGGAGGAACTTCATGAACTCCGCGACATTGCCCTCGGCGACATCCCCGAAGGCATCGGTGGCGACGACGTTCTTGATGTTGGGGGCGAAGCGCTGCTCGTTGGTGGCCAGGGCCTCCCCCTCGTTCAGCTTGGAGGAGGAGAGGACGAAGGCGTCGAGCTTGACCACCCCGCCGGTGGCCGCGCCGTAGGCCGCCTGATTGGTCAGGTTGAAGTCGCGGCGCGCGCTCTCGCCGGCCCGCAGCTCCACCGTCGCCGTGGCCGGGTCCAAACCGGAATAGAAGGCGTCTAGCGTCACCCGTCCTGCGGGCAGGGCGGGAAAGCGGAACGTGCCCGTCTCGTCCGTGAAGGTCGTCTGGTCGGTCCCGCGCACGCTCACCCGCGCGTTGTTCAGGAACTGGCCGGTGACCTCGTTCTGGACGCGTCCGCTGAGGGCGGCCGTGGCCCCCGGGGCTTGTGCCAGCACCGCACTGGCCAGGAGTAGGAATAGACTGAGCAGGCGGCGCCCTTGGGCGCGCGGAACGAGGGGCAGACCGTCTGGGGGTGGGGTGGTCATGCGGGGAGAAAAGCGGATTCCCAGGCCGGGAGTCCAGCGCGATGCCCGTTCTCCGGGCGGAAGGCCCTTGCCCGCGCGCCGCTCGCGGGGCTAGGGATCCCGGCACGGTCCTCTCCTCTATATGCGCCTCCTCCTTGGTCTTTCCCTCCTTCCGTCGCTGCTTGGCCTGGTGTTCGCCGGTGAACGTGGTGGTGGGGCGGGCGGGTTCACGCTGCGCGTGGGGGC
>JAIXQE010000033.1 GCA_027485815.1 Opitutaceae bacterium | reverse complement strand
CCCGGGCCTGCTCCGGCCGACGCGGCACGAGCGCCACCGCGTGGCCCAGGCGCGCCAAGTGCACCGCGAAGGCGGTTCCCCAGGCGCCGGCCCCGGCCACGACGAAGCGCATCGGACGCAGGGGTTACCGCTGCAGGAAGGCCGGGACCTTCTCGCCGGCGATGATCTGCTCGAAGGTCTCGCGGGCGTTCACCAGTTCAAAGGTGCTGCCCCGCACCATCACCTCGGCGGCCATCCCCCGGGTGTTGTAGCGGCTCGCCATCGTGTAGCCGTAGGCCCCGGCACTCAGGAAGGCCAGCAGCTCCCCCTCGCCCAGCTCCTGCAGCTGCCGCTCCTTGGCGAAACAGTCGCCGCTCTCGCAGATCGGACCGACGATGTCCGCCACCAGCGCCCGGCGGGACGAATCCCGGTGCAGCGGCACGATCTCGTGGTAACTATCGTACATCGCGGGCCGGACGAGGTCGTTCATGGCGGCGTCCACCACGAGGAAGTTCCGGTTCGCGCCCCGCTTCAGGTGCTCGACCCGGGCCAGCAGGGCCCCGGCGTTGCCGACCATGAACCGGCCGTGCTCGAGCAGGATCTTCAGGCCGAGCGGCTGCAACAGGGGCACCAGCGCCGCGCCGTAGCTCTCCGGGGTGAGGGGCCGCTGATCGGCGGGCTGGCTCTCCCACCATTGGGCGGCGCCGCTCGCGAGCGCATCGCGGTAAATGATGCCCATGCCGCCACCGATCGAGAAGTACTTGATGCCGTAGCGCTGCTTCAGTTCGGCGGCGAACGGGGCGACCTTCTTCACCGCCTCGACGAACGGCGCGACGGACGTGAGCTGCGAACCGATGTGCATCTGCACGCCCCGGATCTCCAGGTGCGGATACTGGGCGGCCGCCTCGTAGGCCGCGGCGGCGTGCGCGAGGGGAATGCCGAACTTGTTGTCGCTCTTCCCGGTCGTGATCTTGGCGTGGGTGTGGGCGTCGACGTCCGGATTCACCCGGATCGCCACCGGCGCCTTCACCCCGAGCCGGCCGGCGACGTGGTTGATGCGGGCCAGCTCCGGCTCGCTCTCGACGTGGAACGAGAAGATGCCGTGCTCGAGGGCGAGGGCGATCTCGGCCTCGGTCTTGCCGACCCCGGCGAATACGCTGCCGCGGACGTTGCCCCCGGCGGCCAGCACCCGGCGGATCTCGCCGCCCGAAACGAGGTCGAAGCCCGCCCCGAGGTTCGCGAAGTGCCGCAGGACGGCCAGGTTCGAGTTGGCCTTCATCGCGTAACAGAGGTGGGCGTCGAGCCCCTCCAGACCGCGCTGCAGCCGACGGTAGTTATCCTCCATCGTGGTCGCGCTGTAGACGTAGGTCGGCGTGCCGTAGAGGCGAGCGACGGCGGCCAGGTCGACGGATTCGCAGTGGAGGTCGGAACCGGAGTAGCGGAAGTGGTGCATCGGCGGAAAAAATCTCGCTAAAAACCGGGACCGTAGGGGCTTTCCGCTTGAAATCACCACCCCAAACTTCGTCCGTAGCCGCGTGCTGCGAGCTCCCGCCAAAACGCTCCCGCGCCCGGCCTCGACCGGCGCCCTCTCCCGCCCCTCCGACGCCCGTTTCCGCAACCCGCACTTCGTCAGCTTCATGGCGGGCACCAACCGCACGCGGATGCGGGCGGACGTGCTTTCCGCGGTGCTGCGCAGTCGCGCCCTGGTGAAGCGGGCGCTCCGCTTCACGCTGCTTGGCGGGGGGTTTTGGGTCGTTTTCGAGAGCGCCCGGGCCATCTCGATCTTCTAGGTGTTCTCCGCCTACCGAAAGGCCCCCGCGCCCTCGCGCGGGGGCCCGTTCCTGACCGGATCGGTCGCCGCACCCCAAACCACCGACCAGCGGCCGACCCAAGGGCTGGCCGCGGGACCCCTCGCCTGACCTTCAAGTCCCACCGGACCCTGTCGCTGCCTCACCGGAACCTTCCCGGCGGGAGCCGAGCCCCGCGGCATTCTGACCGCTGCGCTCTCAAGGAACCCGGACCGACTCTCTTTCTCGGACTCTCTGGCGTTCCTGCTTCACCTCACCCCGACACCAGTTGAGACGCTCGTCCGCGCGCCGGGTTCCCGGCTGCAGGTCGGGAAGAATCGTGTAACTCGCGGATCCAGCGTCCGCCGTCCGGAAACCCACCGGATTTCGCCGCGGGCCTGCCCCTGAGCGCGTCGAAAGGCGCCCGTGATTGTTATCCGACATTACGGCCGAATTGCGCCGTGGGCCAAGGCCCTGAGCCTGTCGAAAGGCGCAAGGGATTGCTATCCGACCTTACGCCGAAATTGCGCCGTGGGCCAAGGCCCTGAGCTCCGCCGAAAGGCGCCCAAAAAATGCTAGCCGACCTTACGCGGGAATTGCGCCGTGGGAACTTGCCCCGCGCCCCGCCCTCCGCTTCGTCGTCGGGATGCCCCCGCCGGAATCCGCCCCGCCCCGCCCCACGCTCCTGCCCCGCCTGCTGAATGCCGTGGAACGGGCCGGCAACGCCCTCCCCCACCCGGCCACCCTCTTCCTCGCGCTCGCCGCGGCGGTGGTGGTTCTCTCCTGGCTGCTCCATACCGCGGGGGTCTCCGCGGTCCATCCCGGCACCGGCAAGACCGTCACGGTGGTCAACCTGCTCTCCGTGGAAGGGTTGCAGCGGATGCTGCTGGAACCGATCCGCAACTTCCTCGCCTACCCTCCGCTCGGCATCTCGCTGGTCTGCCTGCTGGGCATCGGGATCGCGGAACACTCGGGCCTGATGGGCGCCGCCCTGCGCCTCGCCGTGCTGGGCACGCCGCGCCGGCTGGTCACGCCGATGATCGTGTTCGCCGGGATCATGTCCAACGCCGGCAGCGAGGTCGGCTACGTGCTGTTGATCCCCCTCGCGGCGGCCACCTTCCACGCGGTCGGACGCCACCCCCTCGCGGGCCTGGCCGCCGCGTTCGCCGGGGTCTCCGGCGGCTACAGCGCCAACCTGCTGGTCAGCTCGGTCGACGTCCTGCTCGCCGGCATGTCCGAGGCCGCGGCCCACGTGGTCAACCCCGGGTACTCCGTCGCCGGCACCGCCAATTGGTACTTCATGGGCGTCTCCACCTTCGTGCTCACGGCCGCGGGTACTTGGGTGACCGACCGGGTGGTCGCACCCCGCTTGGGCGAATACCGGGGCAAGGCCACCCGCGATGAACTGAAGGCGCTCTCCGCCCCGGAACGCCGCGGGCTCCTCGCCGCCACCGCCACCGTCGCCGCCCTCACCGGACTCGCGCTGTGGGGCCTGCTGCCCGCCGACGGCTTCCTGCAGACGCCCGGCAATCCCGGCTTCGAGCAGTCGGTGTTCATGCGCGGCCTCGGCGCGGTGATCTTCCTCTTCGGACTCCTCCCCGGCATCGCCTATGGTCTGGCCGCCGGCACGCTCCGCAACGATCACGACATCATGGCCGGAATGACCGGCACGATGAAGGCGATGGCCTCGTTCATCGTCCTCGCCTTCTTCGCCGCCCAGTTCATCGCCTACTTCACCTGGACCAACCTCGGGGTGATTTTGGCCGTGAAGGGCGCCGGCCTCGTCTCATCCCTCGGCCTGCAGCAAATGCCGATTTTGCTGATGGTCGCGCTGGTGCTGTTCGCCGCCCTCGTGAACCTGCTGATCTCGAGCGCCTCCGCGAAATGGGCCCTCCTCGCCCCGGTTTTCGTGCCGATGTTCATGCTGCTCGGCTATTCGCCGGAGCTGGTGCAGGGGGCGTTCCGCGTCGGCGACAGCGTCACCAACATCATCACCCCCCTGATGAGCTATTTCCCCTTGATCCTGACCTTCGCCCATAAGTACGAGCCGGACGCCGGGATCGGCACGCTCATCGCCACGATGCTGCCCTATTCGGTGGTTTTCCTGGTGGTTTGGATGACGCTGCTGGCGGTCTGGATCTGGGCCGGGATCCCGATGGGCCCGGGGGCGCCGCTCTTCCTGCCGCGGTAAGCTCCCCGCCGCCGTCGCTCGGGTTTCCGCCCAGTTAGACCGCGGGCGCCCGCGGCCGGCGTTCGCGCCACCAACGCGCGGCCTGCAGGACCACTACCGGGCCGAAGATGAGCCAGACCTGGGGCGGGAAGACCTTCCGCGCCTCGATCTGGTGCCACGCGGCGAGGGCGGCCGCAACGTAGGTCAGGCGGTGCAGCGCCTTCCAGCGCCGGGCACCCATGCGCCGGACCAGGGCGTGCAGGCTGGTCACGGTCAGCACCAGCAGCAGGGCCAGCGCGGCGAGGCCCTTCAGTTGGAACGGCTTCCCGAGTTCGCTCAGGAAGGTGTCGAAGGACCCATCGTACACGTGCCGGGTGTGCGCGGCCAAATGCAGCAGCGCATAGGCGCAGGCGGCGACGCCGACCAGGCGCCGGTGCCGGTTGAGGGCCAGGGGCACCGCGGCGCCGGGCCAAAGCACCCGCAGCGGGGAAAAGGTCAGCACCACCGCCAGCAGGACGCACGCGACCAGCCCCCAATGGAGCAGGATGTATTTGAGCGGATCGGTGAGGACGGTGAAGTCCGGCACCACGAAGAGGGGCCATACCGGCCAGAGGCCCGGTAAAATGACCAACGACCAGGCCGTCGCCGGATGGCGCAGGAGGCGGGCCAGCGTCTGCACCCGGAGCCTAGTAATTGCGGCGCAGGTCCAGGCCGGCGTACAGCGGCGCGACCTGCGCCTCGTAGCCGTTGAACATCAGGGTCCGCTGCCGCTGGCCCAACGCCCCGCCGGCGCCGATCACCCGCTCGCTCGCCTGCGACCAGCGGGGATGATCCACCTTCGGGTTCACGTTGGCATAGAAGCCATACTCGTGGGGCGTCATCACCTGCCAGGTGTTGCGGGGCTGCTTGGCCACGAAATCGATCTTCACGATCGATTTGCCGTACTTGAACCCGTACTTCCACGGCACCACCAGGCGCAGCGGCGCGCCGTTCTGATTCGGGATCGCCCGGCCGTAGATACCCGTCGCGATGAACGCCAGCGGATGATTCGCCTCATCCAGGCGCAGGCCCTCGAAATACGGCCAGTCGAGGGCCGAGGTGCGCTGGCCCGGCGCGCTCTTCGGGTCGTTGAAGGTGGTGAAGGTGACGAATTTCGCCTCCGGCAGCGGATCGGCCAAGGCGATGAGCTTCGCCAGCGGGAAACCATCCCACGGAATGACCATCGACCACGCCTCGACGCAGCGGAAGCGGTACACGCGCTGCTCCGCCCCGCCCATCCGGGTCACCAGGTCGTTGGCGTCGAGCTTGAGGGGATTGCGGATGAGGCCGCTGATCTCGACCGTCCACGGCTCGGTCTTCCAGCCGCGGTTGGCGTTGACCTTGGGGTCTCCCTTACCGGTGCCGAACTCGTAGAAATTGCAGTAGCTGGTGATGAGCTCGTACGGGGTCGGCTGGAGCGCGGGATCGCGGTGATCCGGGTTGACGCGCGAGGGGAAGCCGGCGGTCGCGCCCGACAGCAGCGAGGGCGCGGCGAGGCCCCCGGCGACGGCGCCGCCGAGGGTGCGGAGGAAGTCCCGGCGGGGGCGCAGGTGATAATCCCGCTCCGGGGTGCAGGCGGACTCGGGCAGTTCCCAATCGCGAGGGGTACGGATCAGCATGAGCGCGAGTAAGGCGCGAAGCGGCGCCGGGGCAACTCAGACCGCCCAGCCGTCGCGGTAGCGGCGGGTGAGCCAGCGGGAGTCGCCGCCGCTGTTCCAGCCCGCGAACCGGCTCCGCACCGGGTCCCAGCGCGCGTTCGCCCCGTATTGGTAGGCGAAGTTCATCACGTGGCAGGCGATGACCGTGCTGGCCCCCACCGCGACGTCGCAGATCGGCCGGCTGCGCTTGCCCACGGCGTCCAGGAAGTCCTCGAAGTGGCTCTTGCTGTTGTAGAGCCGGACCTTCGCGTCGGCCAGGTACTCGCGTTCGGTGAGCGTGACCTCGCGTTCCATCGACGTGCCCTTGTCGACCTCCTTGTCCCAGAATTTGCGCAGGACCTTGCCGTCCCGGACGAACTCGAACTTGCCTCGGTTCACGTGCACCTCGCCCTCGGTGCCGAAGAACGAGACGCCCTTGCCGCGGATGTGGGTGAGGACGGTGCCGTCGGCATAAACCAGCTGCGCCCCGCGCTTCGCGTTTTCCCAATCGCGCGGCGCCCGCACCTCCACCGGCCCGCTCTCGTCCATCCCGAGGCCCCACTGGGCGATGTCGATGTGGTGGGCGCCCCAGTCGGTGATCATCCCGCCGCCGAATTCCCACGTCTTGCGCCAATCGGGGAAGTGATTGTGCAGCCCCCGCGGCGCCAGCATCGGGTTATAGTTCACCAGCGGGCCCGGGCCGCACCAGAGGTTCCAGTCGAGGCCGGGCTCAAGGGTCTCCGCCGGCATCGTGTAGGGCTTGGCCGGATCGCCGAAGGAGACACCCACGGCGTGGACCCGCCCGATGACGCCGTTGCGGACGAGCTCCGCGGCGACCCGGAACTCCTTGGACGAACGCTGCTGGGAGCCCACCTGGAAGACCCGGCCGGTGGCGCGCACAGCCTTCACGAGCTCCACCGCCTCGCGCACGTTGTGGGTGAGCGGCTTCTCGCAATAGACGTCCTTGCCGGCCTTCACCGCGGCGATGGCGATGTAGGCGTGCCAGTGGTCGGGGGTCGCGATCAGGACGAGGTCGATGTCCTTCCGCGCGAGCAGTTCCCGGAAATCATTGTAGGCGGCGCAGGTCGCCGCGGTGCCGGTGCCGGCCTTCTTGGCGTAGGCGGCGTCGACCCGGCGCTTGGCGTCCTCCCGGCGGGTGGTGTCGACGTCGCACACCGCCAGCACCTGGATGTCGTCCCGCTGGAGGAGGTTGCGCAGGTGGCCACCCATCTGCTTGCCCATCCCGATGCAGCCGACGGTGTAGCGCCGGCTGGGGGCGGTGGCCTGGGCCCAGACGCGGGCCGGCAGGAGCAACGGGGCGCTGGCCAAGGCGGCGCGCTGGAGGAAGTGACGACGGCTGAGGGGGGTGGAGGGCATCGGGGAAAGGAGGGGAAAGGTTCAGCGGCGCGGCGCGAGTTCGAGGACCGCGGCCGCCAGGGAGGTCACGCTGGTGCGGAGGGTCGGGTCAGCGACGAACACCGCCTCAGGGGAATGGTTCGCGGGCACCGGCGGGCCCCCGCGCGCCGCCGCCGCGTAGCGGGTGGGCTCGGCGGCGCCGACGCTCCAGATGAAGATCGGCACCGGCGGCTGGGTCCGCCCGTATTCGGAAAAATCCTCCGCGCCCGTCGAGGGCGACGCCGCCTCCACCCGCTCCGGCCCGAACCACGTGCGGAACACGCCCGCCAGCCGCTGCACCAAGGCGGAATCATTGGTCGTCACCGGCGCCGACTCCGGCGACACGGTCACCACGGGCAAGCGGTCCTCGGGCACGCCCGCCGCCGCGGCCGTCCCCGCGCAGATCCGGCGGATCGCCGCCACCAGTTGCGCCATCACCTTTTGGTCGAAGCTCCGCAAGGTCAGCTCCAGGCGCACCTCGTCTGGGATGATGTTCCGCTTGGTCCCGCCGTGGATCGTCCCCACGGTCACCACCGCCGGCGTCCCCGGCCGAATCTCCCGGCTCACGATGCCCTGCAGGGCCGTGATGATCTGCGCCGCCAGCAGAATGGGATCCTTCGCGGTCTGCGGCTGCGACCCGTGCCCGCCCACGCCCCGGACCAGAATGTCCACCGAGCTCACGCTCGCGTAGGGGGTGCCGTCGACGTAGCCGATCTCGCCCGCCTTCCGCGAGGACGAGACGTGCAGCGCCAGCGCGAAATCCGGCCGCGGGAACCGGGTATAGAGGCCGTCCCGCAGCATCGCCCGCGCCCCGGCGACGATCTCCTCGGCCGGCTGGGCCACGCAGACCAGCGTGCCCGACCAGCGCGCGCGTTCGGCCGCGAGCACCCGCGCCGCGCCGATGAGCCCGGTGACGTGCAGGTCGTGGCCGCAGGCGTGCATCGCCGGCTGTTCCCGCCCCGCCAGATCACGCACCACGGCGCGGCTGGCCCACGGCAGGCCCGAGCGCTCCTTCACCGGCAGGCCGTCCATATCCGCCCGCAGCAGCACGGTCGGACCCGGGCCGTTGCGCAACACGCCGACCACCCCGGTGTTGCCCACCTGCTCCGTCACCTCGAACCCCGCGGCCCGCAGCTCCCGCGCGACGAGGGCCGCCGTTTCCACCTCTTGGAACGAAAGCTCCGGGTTGGCGTGCAACCGGTGGAAGATCGTCTCCAGGGAGTTAAATTCGGCGTCCACCCGCGCGGTCACGGCCGCCTTCGCGTCGGTCGCCGGAACTTCGGCCCCGACGGCCAGCGCGGCCGCAGCGAGGCCAGTGGCCAAGCCAAGGATCACTGCGGGACTGAAGGGCAACAAGCGGGGCATCGGGGTGGGAAAAAAACGACCGCCGCCCGCGCGCGAGGCAACCCCCAAAAGGGCCGCCCGGCGCGCGTGGATGCGCCTAGCCGAGCAAGGCCGCCAGCTCCGCCTCCGTGCAGGGCAGGTACCGGAGATCGTGGGCCCCGTCCGGCCGGGCGAATTCATAGAACAGGTGCCACCGGCCGTCGGGCCCGGGCTGCGCGTCCAGGTAGCGCAGGGAGGTCGAGGCGTGCGGGCTGGTGAAGGTCGGACCCGCCGGCGAAAGCGAGGTCCAGCGCCGCAGGTCGTCCGAGGCCGCCAGGGCGCACTTTTCCTCGTAGTTCTCCTGGTGGCTCGCGCTGCCGTCAAAAAAGCCCAGATACCGGCGCCGGCCGTCGGTCCCGCGCAGCGCCGCGACCGAATTGAGCCGGCGGCAATAGCGGTCCCAGCCGGCGGAACCCGGCGCCAGCACGAGCCCCTGCCAGTCCCAGTGCCGCAGGTCCCGCGAGGTGGCGAGGGCGGTGGCGGAGGTGCATTCGCCCGTGTTGAAGATGTCCAGGCTGGCGTGCGAACCGGAGCCCGTGGCCGGCGTCGGCGTGGCGACGCTCAGGAACAGGTGGTAAACCCCGTCCACCGCGAGAATCCACGGGTCCTTGACGCCCTCGAGCCCGAGCGGTGGCCCGGTGAAGACGAGCTCGCGCCGGGCCGGATCCAGCCCGGCGACCGTGGGGGCGCGGAGGACGGCGGTGCACCAGCGGCCGTCGTCCGGGTGGACGTAGCTGGTGAAGTAGTGCCAGTGGCCGTCGGGCCCCCGGTGGAGGCAGCTGCGTTCGATCGAGGCGGAACCGTAGCGGTCCTTGGTGAGGGCGAGGACGTCCTCCCAGCCTTCGAGATCGGTCGAGCGGGCGATGCGAACCTCGCCGCCGCGGTCCGGGGCGACGCCGCGGGGGCGCCGCAGGCGGTAGGTGAGGTACCACGCCTGATCGGCGGCATCGAAGCAGACGCCGGGGCAGCCGGCCCAGTAGCCCGGGGTGGCGCCGGGGGGTTCACGGAGGACGCGGCCGGCCGCGAGGCGCGCGGAGGTGAGCGGGGT
>JAIXQE010000130.1 GCA_027485815.1 Opitutaceae bacterium | reverse complement strand
GACATCGCGATCATCGGCCTGGCCGGGCGTTATCCGGGCGCGGAGAACCTCGAGGACTTCTGGCGACTGCTCCGCGAGGGGCGCGAGGCCGTGACCGAGGTGCCGCCCGAGCGGTGGGACGTTGACGCGTTCCACGATCCTGATCCGGCGCGCGCGATCGACGGCAAGAGTTACGGGCGCTGGGGTGCGTTCCTCCGCGACGTGGACCGCTTCGATCCGCTGTTCTTCCACCTCTCGCCCGTGGAGGCGGAGATGATGGACCCGCAGGAGCGGCTCTTCCTTGAGGTGGCCTGGCACGCGCTGGAGGACGCCGGTTGGACCCGCCGCGACCTCGCGCGCGCGCGCCGGGCGGAGTTCGCGGCGAACGTCGGCGTCTTCGCGGGCGTGACCAGCAATCCCTACGCGCTCCTCGGCCATCCGGGCGGCGGGCACGCGGCGCCGACGAGCCTTCCGTGGTCGCTGGCGAACCGCGTCTCATACCTGTTCAACTTCAACGGCCCCAGCCTGCCGGTGGACACGGCCTGCTCGTCCTCCCTGACGGCGATCCACCTCGCGGTGCAGGCGATCCGGCGGGGCGAATGCCAGCAGGCGCTGGCGGGCGGAGTGAACCTCTATCTCCACCCCGCCAAGTTCTCGCACCTGAGCCTGATGCAGATGCTTTCGCGCGACGGCCGCTGCCGGGCGTTCGGCGCCGGCGCGGACGGCTTCGTGCCCGGCGAAGGGTGCGGCGTGGTCCTGCTGAAGCCGCTCGCCCTGGCGCGGGCGGACGGCGACCGGATCCACGGCGTGATCCGCGCGACGGCGGTGAACCACGGCGGCCGCACCAACGGGTACACCGTCCCGAGCCCCGCGGCGCAGGCGGAGCTGGTGGGTCGTGCCCTGCGCGAGGGCGGCGTCGATCCCGCGACCGTCTCGTACGTGGAGGCGCACGGCACCGGCACCGCGCTGGGCGATCCGGTCGAGGTTGAGGGCCTCGCGCGGGCGTTCACCGGGGGCCGGCCGGCCACGCCGTGGTGCGCGCTCGGTTCGGTGAAGCCCAACATCGGGCACCTCGAGTCCGCCGCGGGCATCGCCGGCCTCACCAAGGTGCTGCTCCAGTTCCGGCACCGGGAGCTCGCGCCCTCGTTGCACGCGACGCCGCCGAACCCGCGGATCGACTTTGCCGCGACTCCGTTCCGGGTGCCGCACCGCGCCGAGCCCTGGGCCTGCTCCGGCCCGCGTCGCGCGGGGATCAGCTCCTTCGGCGCGGGCGGTGCGAACGCCCACGTGATCGTGGAGGAACCTCCCGCGATGCCGCCGGCCCAGCCCGCCGCGGCCGCGGCGCCCCAGGTAATCGTGCTCTCGGCCCGCACGCGCGACCGCCTGCAGGCCTCGGCCGGGCGCCTCGCGGACTTCCTGGCCGCGGCGGAGCCGCCGCCGCCACTCGCGGAGGTGGCGTGGACGTTGCAGGTCGGCCGCGAGGCGCGCGAAGAGCGGGTCGCGTGGGTGGCGACGGATCACGCCGGGTTGCTGGCCACGCTTCGCGCGCTCGCCGCGGACGAGGAGCCCGCCGGGGTCGCGCTGGTCCGGGGTCGCGTCCGCCGCGAACGCCTCGCCGCCGAGGGCGCGGAGGTGGCGGGCTTGGAGGTCCGCGACCCGCACGCCGCCGCGGCGCGCTGGGCCGGCGGTGAGGAGATCGTTTGGGCCGCGTTGCACGCCGCGCCGCCGCGCCGCACCGGCCTTCCCGGATATCCCTTCGCCCGCAAACGCTGCTGGCTCCCGCTTCCGCCCGCGGTTCCCCCGGCGCCCGCCTCGGATCCCGCGGGAGCGCCGGTCCCGGCGGCGGGAGAAACGACGTTCACGATCGCGGATGCGCGGCTCCACGACCACCGGGTGCAGGGACGGCCCGTGTTGCCCGGCGCGGTCGCCCTCGAACTCCTGCGGCGCCCGCCGGGCGGGGTTCCGGCGCCGGCCGGCGAGCTGCGGCGCATCACCTGGGCCCGACCCGTGGCGGGTGAGGCTGAAGTCACGGTTCGCTGCCGCTGGCGTTCCGCGGCTGCGGGCTGGGCGCTCGAACTGCTCGCCCCCGCCGGGGACCTCGTGTTGGTGCAGGCCCAGGGCGTCGCCGCGACCCCGCCGCCACCCGCCGTGGAGCCGGACTTCGCGGCCCGTTGTCCCGAGGAGGTCCCCTGCGCGGGCCTCTATGCCGCCTTCGCCGCCCGCGGGATCGACTACGGGCCCGCCTTCCAGGTGCTGACGCGGATCCGGCGCGGTCCGGACGCCGCGCTCGCGGAACTCACGCTCCCCGCCGGCTGGCCGGTGGGCGCGTCCGCGTTGCCGGCTTATGTCGATGGCGCGCTGCAGGCCCTCGCGGTGCTCGGTGCCGGCCACGGCGGCCTCGAAGTTCCCTTCGCCCTCGACGCCTACGCCGCCGCCGATGGCCCCGTTCCGTCCCGGGCCGTCGCCGAGGTGCGCCGGCGGGCGGGTGCCGGTGACGGCATCACGCGTTACGATATCCACCTGCGGGACCCCGCGGGCGCCTGGGTGGCTTCGCTCCGCGGCGTGTGCCTGCGGCCGGTCGCCCCGGACGCGGCCGCGGAGACCCTCGTCCTGCGTCCCGCGTGGCAGCCGGCGCCGCCGTTGCCGCCGGGACCCGGGGGCAAGGCGCTGCTGCGCGGTGGCCCGCCCGCGGAGGAGGTGCCGGGCTGGACCGTGCGGGTGGTGGCCGGTTCAGAGCCGGACTGGGCGACCTTGCTGGCCGTGCACGCGCCGGACGTCGTGGTGCTGCGCGCGGATCCGGCGCACGGCGAGCTGTGGCGGGAGACGCCCGCCTTGGTGCGCGCGGCGCTCGCGCGGGGCGCGGCTCGCCCCCGGCTCGTCCTGGCCCATCACGGCGCGCCGCTCGACGTCGCGTTGGGCGGTTACGTGCGCACGCTGCGGCGGGAGACGCCGGGCTGGGCGCTGGCGTTCGTTGAGTCCGCCGCGCCCGTGCCGTTGGCGTCGCTGCTCGCCGAGGCGGCTGCGGGTGAGGACGTGCGGCTCGCGGCGGAGGGAGCGCGGGAGCGGCCGGAGCTCGTGCCCTTGGCGGCCGCGGACCCCGGGCCCGGCGCCTTCCGGCGCGGCGGACGTTATCTGATCACCGGCGGGTTGGGCGGCCTCGGGCGCCGGCTGACGGACCACCTGGTGCGGGTGTGGGAGGCGCGGGTGGTGCTGGTGGGCCGCTCGGAGCCGGACGCCGCGGCGCAGGCGTGGCTGGCGGGCTCGGGCGGCGTGGTGGAGTTCGTCCGTGCGGACCTCGCGGTCCCGGGCGCGGCGCCGGAAGTGGTGCGAGCGGCGGCGGCGCACCCCGCGGGGCTCGATGGCATCGTGCACGCCGCGGGCGGGCTCCGGGACGGACCCGGCGCGGAGGTCACGCAGGAGGAACTGGCGGCGGCGTTGGGCCCGAAGGTGACCGCGGCGGAGGGCTTGATCGCGGCGGCGCGGACCGCGCGCGTGCCGTGGGTGGCCTTGTTCTCGTCGACCGCCGGCGTCTGGGGCAATCCGGGGCAGGCCGCGTACGCCTTTGCGAACGCGGCGCTCGATGCCACGGCGGCGACGGTTCCCTCCGAAGGTGCGACGCGGGTGGTCTCGATCGCATGGCCCTACTGGGCCGAAGGCGGGATGCGCGCAACCGCGGCGGGATTGCGGCTGCAGGAACAACTGGGCCTCGTGCCGCTGCCCACCGCGGTGGGGTGCCAATTGCTCGAATCGCTGGTGCGGCGGGGCGAGCCGCGGGTCGTCGTGCTGCACGCTCGCGCGGGCCGGGCGCGGGAACTCCTCACGCCGCCGCCAGCTCCCCCGCCACCGCCCCCTTCACCCGCCTCGATCCCCGCGGCACGCGGTGAAGGGACCCCGCCTCGCCCGGCGCCGGCGGCCGGCGGGCCGCCACCCGAGTTGCTGACCCGGGTGCGCGCCGCGGCGGGGCGCGTCCTGCGGCTCGACCCCGCGCAGCTCGAGGCGGACGTCGAGCTGGGCGATTACGGGTTCGATTCGGTCACGTTCACCTCGCTCGCCAACGAGCTGCAGCGCGAGTTGGGCCTGGAGGTGACTCCGGCGGCCTTCTTTGAACACCGGACGCTGCAGGCCGTCGCGGACCACGCGTGGCGGGAGGCGGCGGAGGTCCTGACGTCGCGGCTGGTCCCCGCAGGGACGCCTCTCGTGCCAGCCCCGGCGCCCGTGCCGGAACCCGCGGGCGAACCGTCCGCCCTGGTCGTGGTGGAGACGGTGCCCGTCCGTGCGCCCGCGCCGTCCGCGCCCGCGGATTCCCCGTTGGGTGAGCCGGTGGCGGTGATCGGGATGGCGGGCGTGTTTCCGGGTTCCCCGGACCTTGAGGCGTTCTGGCGCCACCTCGCGGCGGGGGCGGACCTGATCGGCCAGCCGGCGCCGGAGCGCTGGCCGGACGCGGACCGGCCGTGGGGCGGGTTCATCGACGGCATCGATCACTTTGACGCCCGGGCCTTCGACATCTCGCCGCGCGAGGCGGAGCTGATGGACCCGCAGCAGCGCCTGTTCCTGCAGGCGGTGTGGCACGCGTTCGAGGATGCCGGGTACCGGCGCGAGGAGGTGGCGGGGACGCGGACCGGGCTCTTCGCCGGCGTGGCGGCGGCGGACTACGCGAGCCTGCTCGCGGCGGCGGGCGTCGCGGTGGAGGCGTACAGCTCCACGGGCAACGCGCACTCGGTCCTCGCGAACCGCGCCTCGTACCACTTCGACCTGCGCGGGCCGAGCGAGGCGATCGACACCGCGTGTTCCAGCTCGCTGGTGGCGATCCACCGCGCGCTCGAATCGCTCCGCGGCGGCAGTTGCACGCAGGCGGTCGTCGGCGGCGTGAATGCGCTGCTGAGCCCGGCCGGCTTCACGGCGTTCCGGCGGGCCGGGATGCTCAGCCCCGACCACCGCTGCCGCAGCTTCGACGCGCGGGCCAACGGCTACGTGCGCGGCGAGGGCGTGGGCGTGATCGTGCTGAAGCCGCTCTCGCGCGCGCGACGCGACGGCGATCGCATCCACGGCGTGATCCTCGGGAGCGCCGAGAACCACGGCGGCCGCGTGCAGTCCCTCACGGTGCCCAATCCGGTCGCGCAGGCCGAGCTGCTGGTCGAGGCGTGGGCGCGCGCGGGGATCGATCCGGCGACGCTCGGCCTCCTGGAGGCGCACGGCACCGGCACGGCGCTGGGTGACCCGATCGAGTTCAACGGGCTGAAGCGGGCGTACGCCGCGGCGGTCCGCGCCGGCGACCGCGCGCGGTGCGCGATCGGCGCGGTGAAGGCGAACATCGGCCACCTCGAGACGGCGGCCGGCATCGCGGGCGTCCTCAAGGTGCTGCTCGCGCTCCGCCACCGCGTCATCCCCGGGAACCCGCAGCTCGAGCGGCTGAATCCCTACGTGCAGCCGGCCGGCACGCCCTTCCATTTTCCGACGCGCGCCGAACCGTGGCCGGCGCCGGTTGGTCCCGACGGCCGCCCCGGCCCGCGTCGCGCCGGCGTCAGTTCCTTCGGGTTCGGCGGGGCCAACGCGCACGTGGTCCTCGAGGAGGCGCCCGCGTCCGACGCGGGCAGCACGTCCCGGCCGCGCTTGGTCCGGCGCGAATTCGCCCGCGACCGCCATTGGATCCCGGCCTCCGCGCCCGTGCCGCCGACGGCCGCGCCGCCCGCGGGCGTGGCCCCCGCCGTCCCCGGCCTGACGCCGGGCGAAGCGTACGTCTCCTTCGCCGCGGCGGAACCGGTGCTGGCGCACCACTGCGTCGCGGGCCAGCCGGTGCTCCCCGGCGCCGCCATCGCCGCACTCCTGCTGGGCGCCGGAAATGCCGCGGGATTGAGCGCCCTGACGTGGTTGCGGCCGCTGGCGGGCGGGCCGGAGGGCGTGGCGGCGCGGATCCGCCGCGCGGAGCGAGCCGGCACCGCCGGAGTCGTCGAACTCATCGGCGACGACGGCCTGGAGCGCGCCCGGGCTGAGCTGGCGGCGGCGCCGGAACCCGTGGCCCCGCTCGACGTGGCGGCTCTCCGTGCGCGGTTCACGCGCGTGCTCCCGGCCGCGGACGCCCTTTACCCCGCTTTCGCGGCCCGGGGCCTGGACTACGGACCGGCCTATCAGGCGTTGCGCCGTGCGTGGACGGACGGGACTGAGGTCTGGGCCGAATTGGAGTTGCCGGCGGGCTGGGCGGCCGGGTGGCGGCCGAACCCGGCGTTGCTGGACGCCGCCTTCCAAGCGGTGGCGCTGCTGCCCGGCGGCGATGACGGTCTCGCGCTGCCGAGCCGCGTCGACGCGCTCGCGCTCCATGGTCCGTGGCCGGCCACGGTGCTGGCGTGGGTGCGGCCCGCGCCCGGCGGCGAACCGGGTGAGCGACGCTACGACCTCACGCTGGCCGCGCCGGATGGCCGCGTGGTCGCGCGCGTCTCCGGCTACACCTTGCGCGCGGCCCGCCGGGACGCGCCGCTGGCGTTCCTCGCGCCGGTGTGGGAGCCGCGGCTGGCTCCCGTGGCGCCCGGGCCGGCCGCGGGTGCGGGGTGCCTGTATTTTGGCGAGGATCCGGTCGTGATGGCGGGCCTCCGCGCCGCCGGGTGGCGGCCGCGGAGCGTGCGGCCGGGGCTCGCGTACCAGGTCGACGGCGACGTGACCACGGTGCGCCCGGGCTCCGCCGCGGACCACGCGCTGCTGCTGCGCGAAGCGGCGCCCGCCGCGATCCTGCACGCCTGGGCCGCGGCCGAGGGTGGGAGAGAGGAACGAGGGCCGCGCGCCGTGCACGCGCTGGTGCAGGCGCTGCTGCGGGCCGGCCGCGAATCCTGCCCGCTGGTCTACGTGCACCGCGGCGACGTGGCGCTTGCGGCCGGGGTCGCGGCCTACCTGAAGGCCGTGCGCCTCGAACACCCGGCGCTGCGGGCCCGTACCGTGGTCAGCCCTGCCCCCAGTGCAGCTCACCTCTCGGCCGCGTGGGCGCCGGAACCCGACTGGCGCGAGGTGGACGGCGGGTGGGCCACTCGGACCCTTGTCCGGCGGGAGCCAGCGCCCGCGGAAACGCCGCCGCGGGGCCTCGTCTACCTGATCACCGGCGGGCGCGGCGGGATCGGCCGCCGGATCGCGGCGCAACTGGTCCAGGTGGAGGGGGCGCGCGTGGTCCTGGTCGGCCGCTCCGCTCCGGCGGGCGAACCGGCGCCCTGGCCGGGGGCGGATCCCGCGGATTTCCTGCACGTGACGGCCGACGTCAGTACGACCGAGGGGGCCGCCGCGGCGGTGGCGGCCGCGCGCGCTCGCTTCGGGAGGATCGATGGGGTGCTGCACGCGGCGGGCGTGCTCCGGGACGGGGCGGCGTGGAACAAGGAATGGGACGATTTCGCGGCCGTGTTGCGTCCGAAGCTGGCTGCGGCCGAGGCGCTCGACGCGGCGACCCGCGACGAGCCCCTGCGTTGCTTCGTCCTGTTCTCGTCCGTCGCGGGCCTGCTCGGTGCGGCGGGTCAGGCGGACTACGCCCTGGCCAACGCGGCGCTCGACGCCTTCGCGGCCGCGCGCGCCGCGGCGGTCGCGGCAGGCACGCGCCGCGGGCACACCGTCGCTGTGAACTGGCCGCGGTGGCGCGACGGGGGGATGCCCGTGCCCGAGGGAGCGGATGCGCTCGGCCTCGAGCCCCTGACGGCCGCCGAGGGCTGGGAAATCTTCCGCCGGGTGCGCGCGGCTGGGGAGCCCCAGCTTTGGGCCTTCCGGGGGGACGCGACCGAGGTCCTGCGCCGGTTGGCCCCTGCTCCGGTTGCACCGTCCCCGCTGCCGCCGCCGTTGCCGCCCGCGGCGAAAGGCGACCTCGTGGCGGAACTCGCCCAGCTGTTCTCCGCGTTGAGCAAGACGCCCGTCGCGCAGCTGCAGCCCGATGTTTCCCTGGAGCGGCACGGGCTCGATTCGATCCTCGCGTTCGAGTTCAGCCGGCGCCTGTCCGAACGCTTCGGCGAGGTCACCCCGGCGCAGATCTTCGCCCAGCCCACCCTCGCGGGCCTGGCTGCGCTCCTCACCACGCGGACCGCGCCGCCCCCTGCCGTCCCGCCTGCGGCGGCGGAGTCGGCTCCACCGGTGGGGCCCCGCGCGGCCCCGGCGGGAGTCGGACCCCGGGTGCGGCGGCAGGTGACGCTCGCGCCGGCCGACTTCGCCTTCGCCGGTCCGGGGCGGCTCGCGATGGAGGTGCTGTACCGGTTTGACCAGCGGCTCGACGCCGCGGTGCTCCGGCGGGGACTCCGTGCGGTCGCCGAGGACTATTTCCCGGTCAACGCCTCCCTCGAGCGGCGGGGCGGCGACGATTTCGTGCTGCGCGAGGCGCGCGATGAGCCGGACTTCGCCGAGATCGTCACGCCCGGGCTGGTGCCGGCCGAGGACGACGCGGACGGGTTGGCGCGGTTCCGCGAGCCCTTCGACCCGACGCGCCGCGGGGCGCGGATGGCGCGCTTCCGTTTGCACCAGCTCGACCGGGGCAGCGCGCTGGTCGTGCAGGTGTCGCACGCCGTCGCCGACGGCTACAGCTTCTACCTTTTCCTGGCGGCTTGGGCGGCCGCCTGCCGGGGCGAGGCGCATCCCGTGCCGGACCATTCCCGCCACTTGCTGCGCACCCTCGCGCGGCGCCTCGAGCGGCGGGCGGCCCGGCAGGCCCGCGTCGCCGCCGCGATCGACGCCTTCGCCGTGCCCCCGTCCGACGCGGACCCGACCACGCGGCGGGTGGAGCGCCTCACCCTCGACCCGGCGGCGCTGGTGGCGGCGGCGCGGGCCGCGGCGGACGGAATCCCGGTGGAAAAGCTTTCCGAGAACAGCGTCGTGACCGCCCACCTCTGGCGCCACTACGCCGCCGCGCTCCCGGCCGGCGACGAGCCGCTGGTGCTCGCGTGCCCGATGAACTTCCGCCGCGCCGATGGCGTGGTCGGGCCCGCGTTTTTCGGCAACGCGTCCGCCCCGGTGTTCGTGCGCCGCACGCGCGACGAGGTGCGGGCGGCCGGCGTGCCCGCCCTCGCGGCGGCGCTCACCGACGCGGTGCGGGGCGCGGACGAACGCACCCTCGCGGCGTACCACGCGGCGATGGACCGCGTGCGGCGGGCGGGCGGGCCGGAGGCGGTGCGGCGGCTGCGGTTGGCGGACCCGTGGGGCGGCCTCGTCGTGACCAACGTCGCGCGCTTCCCGCTGCCGCCGCCGGACTTCGGCGCGGGCGCGGCGGCGGACGACGTCAATCTGGTCCACCACGCGGGTACCGCCGTGATCGTCGCCGGGCCGGGCGGCACCCTGAAGGCGCGGGTGGCCTATCCGGCCTCGACTGGACCGGCG
>JAIXQE010000090.1 GCA_027485815.1 Opitutaceae bacterium | reverse complement strand
CGCGACGAACTGATGCCGCCGCCGGCCTCGGGCAAGACCCTTACTCCCGCCGAGATCGACCTGCTGCGCCGCTGGATTCAGGCCGGGGCGCCCTATGCGCGCCATTGGTCTTACGAGCCGCCCCGGCGGCCCGCGCTCCCCGTGGTCAAGGACGGCTCCTGGGCGCAGGGCCCCCTCGATCGCTTCATCTTGGCGCGACTGGAGCAGGAGCGGCTGCGGCCGCAGCCGGAGGCGGATCGCGTGACGCTGGCGCGGCGCGTGGCCCTTGATCTCACCGGGCTTCCGCCGACCTTGGCCGAGGTGGAGGCGTTCACCGCGGACGCCGCGCCGGGGGCCTATGCGCGTTTCGTGGATCGTCAGTTCGCGAAGCCGGCGTATGGGGAACATTGGGCGCGGCTCTGGCTCGACTTGGCGCGCTACGCGGACTCCAAGGGGTACGCGGATGATCAGCCCCGCAGCATCTGGGCGTACCGGGATTACGTCATCCAGGCCTTCAGCCGCGACCTGCCCTTCGATCAATTCACCGTGGAACAGCTGGCGGGCGATCTGTTGCCGCAGCCGACCCACGACCAGCTCGTGGCCACGGGGTTTCACCGGAACACGATGAACAACACCGAGGGCGGAACGGACGATGAGGAGTTCCGCACCGTGGCCGTGGTCGATCGCGTCAACACCACCCTGGCGGTCTGGATGGGCACCTCGATGGCGTGCGCCCAGTGCCACACCCACAAGTACGATCCCATCACCCACAAGGAGTATTTCCAGGTTTACGCCCTCCTGAATCAGACCGCGGACGCGGACCGCAACGACGAGACGCCGCTCCTGGAGTTCTTCACCGCGGACCAGGAGGCGGCGCGGGCGCGGGCCGAGGCGGAGATCGCGAGCCTGCACGCGGCCTTCCGGGCGGCGCGCGAGCGGGAAATCGCCGCGGCGGGGGATTGGGCGCGGGCCTTCCCCGCCCGGTTGGACTGGCGTCCGGCCCCGTTGCGGGCGGCGCGCGCCACGGGCGCCACCCCCGTGCGGATCGAAGCCGGCGCGGCGGTCGTGGACGCGGGGCCGGCGAAGGAGACCTTCACCTTGGAGCCGACGCTGCCGGAGGGCGAGGCCCTGACCGCCCTGCGGTTGGAGGCGGGGCCGGCGGCGGACGGGGGTGGATTTACCCTGCAGTCGGTCCGGGCGGGCGTGTTGCCCCCGGAGCCGTTCCGTCGCGCCCGCTTCGTGCGGGTGGAAAATCCCGGACGCGGCAAGGTGCTGTCGTTCGCCGAGCTGGAGGTGTTCAGCGGCGGGCAGAACGTGGCGCGTGCGGGCCAAGCCCGGCAGAGCTCGACCGCCGAAGGCGCCGACGCGGCGCGGGCCCTCGATGGCAACACCGACGGGGATTTCCTGTTCAAGTCGGTCTCCCTCACCCAGGTGGAAGATAATCCCTGGTGGGAAGTGGACCTCGGGGCCACGGTGCCGGTGGAGAAGGTCGTCCTCTGGGGCCGCCGGGGCGAGGAGGGCACGCCCACCGGCATCCGCATCACGGTGCTCGATGCGGAGCGGCAACCGGTCTTCGAGCGCGTGACCAAGGAGTTTCCGCGTCCGACCAACACCGTCCTGCTGTCCGATCCCCGCGAGGTGCCCCTCGCGTTGGCCGCGGCGGATCCCGCGCAGGAGGGACTAGAGGCGTCGGCGCTGGTCAGCGACCAACCCGCGCGCAAGGCGGCCAAGGCCCGCAAGGCGGCGGCGAAGCCGGCGTGGCGCCCTGGTACCGCGGGGGGCGCGGGCCTGACCGTGGTGCCCGCGCGGCCCCTGCGCCTGGAGGCGGGCGAACGCGTGGTCCTGACGGTGGAGCAGCAAGCCGGCCGGGCGCGCACCGCGGGAGGCGGCCTGCGGGTGCTGAGCACGACGGCGGCGCGGGCGGCGGAACACGCCCGCACCCCGGCTCCCGTGTTGGCCACGTTGCGGCGCCAGGAAGCGGAGCGGACCCCGGCGCAGCGCGCGCTGATCCTCGATCATTACGTGCGCGAGGTGGCCCCGGGGCTGGCGACGGAGCGCCGGCGCCTGGCGGCCGTGCAGCGCGAATTGGACGAGATGCCGCTGCAGACGACGCCGATCCTCCGGGAGTTGCCCGCGGCCGAGCAGCGGGCCACGCGGGTGCACTTGCGGGGCAATTTCCAGACCCTGGGGGACGAGGTGCCTCCGGGCGTGCCGGCGGTCTTCGGAGCCCTGCCGGCGGGGCAGCCGGCGGACCGGCTCGCCTTGGCGCGGTGGCTGGTGGCGCGCGAGAATCCCCTGACCGCGCGGGTCCTGGCGAACCGCCTGTGGGAGGCCATCTTCGGCCTGGGCCTCGTGCGCACCTCCGAGGAGTTTGGGGCGCAGGGGGAGCTGCCCAGCCATCCGGAGTTGCTGGACTGGCTCGCGGTGGAACTGATGGACGATGGGTGGAGCATGCAGCGTTTCCTGCGCCGCCTGGTGCTGTCGGCGGCCTATCGGCAGCATTCGCGGGTGACGCCCGAGGCGTTCGCGGCGGATCCGGAGAACCGGCTGTTGTCGCGGGGTCCGCGGGTTCGGCTCGCGGCGGAGATGGTGCGCGACCAGGCTCTGGCCGTCAGCGGCCTGCTCAGTCCGAAGCAGTTCGGCCCGCCGGTGCGGCCCTACCAGCCGGCGTTCGACCTGCGCGCGGCGTTCGGCGGGGCGCTCGATTGGAAGACCAGTGCGGGCGAGGACCGGTTGCGGCGCGGCCTGTACACCGAGTGGCGCCGGAGCAGTCCCTATCCCTCGATGGTGACCTTCGATGCGCCGAACCGCGAGGTGTGCACCCTGCGCCGCCCGCGCACCAACACGCCGCTGCAGGCGCTCGTCACCCTGAATGATCCCGTCTACGTCGAGGCGGCGCAGGGCTTGGCCCGGCTGATGGCGCACGGCGGGGCCAGCGTGGCGGAGAAGGCGGCCGCGGGTTTCCGGCGGGTGCTCCTGCGGGCGCCGGCGCCGGCCGAGCTGGCGCCGCTGGTGGCGCTGCACGCGGAGGCCCTTGCGGGTTTCACGCGCGAGCCGGAGCAGGCGGCCCAACTGATTGCGAATCCCGAGCTGCCGCCGCCCGCGACCTTCGCCGCGCCTGACCTGGCGGCGTGGACGGCGGTGGCCAACGTGCTCCTGAACCTGGACGAGACCCTGATGAAGCCATGAACCTGCGCGTCGAACAGATCCGGCACCAGACCCGCCGCCAGTTCCTGCGGGCGAGCGGGCAGTTCAGCTTGGGGGCGATCGCGCTGCAGGCGCTGGGCGCGGCCCCGGCGCCCGTGAACCCCCTCGCCCCGCGGCCGTCGCACTATGCGGCCAAGGTCAAGCGGGTCATCTACCTCCATATGTCAGGGGGGCCGCCGCACCTCGACCTGTTCGATTACAAGCCGGAGCTGGTGAAGCGGGACGGCCAGCCGGCGCCGGATGATTTCATCAAGGGGCGGCGGTTCGCCTTCACCACCGGCACGCCGCTGCTGATGGGGACGCCGCGCCAGTTCGCGCAGTACGGGCGGTCCGGGATGTGGATGTCCGACGCCGTCCCGCACTTCCACGGGTTGGCGGACGACTTGTGCCTCATCAAGTCGATGCACACGGACCAGTTCAACCACACCCCGGCGGAGCTCCTGCTCTTCACCGGATCGCCCCGGGGTGGCCGGCCCTCGATGGGCTCGTGGGTGACCTATGGGCTCGGTTCCGAGAACGCGGACCTGCCGGGCTTCGTCGTGCTCATCAGCAGCGGCACCCAGCCGAGCGCGGGCCAGAGCGCGTGGGGCACCGGGTTTTTGCCGTCCGTATTCCAGGGCGTCCAGTGCCGCTCCAAGGGCGATCCGGTCCTGTACGTGAGCGATCCGCCGGGGATGAGCCGGGCCTTGCGGCGGCAGACCCTCGATGCCCTGCGGGTGCTCAATGAGCGACAGGCGGCCGAGCTGGGACATCCCGAGACCCTGACCCGCATCGCGCAGTACGAACTCGCCTTCCGGATGCAGGCGAGCGTGCCGGAGGTGATGGACATCGGCCGCGAGCCGGCGTCCGTCCTCGAGGCCTACGGCGCCGTCCCGGGCGAGGCCAGCTTCGCCAACAACTGCCTGCTCGGCCGCCGCCTGCTGGAGCAGGGCGTGCGGTTCGTCCAACTGTTCGATTGGGGCTGGGACTTCCACGGCACCACGCCGCGCGAGGACATCCGGGACGGCCTCACGCGCAAGATGGCCCGGACCGACCGGCCTGTCGCGGCGCTGATGCGCGACCTGCGCGAGCGGGGCCTGCTCGAGGACACCCTGGTGGTGTGGGGCGGTGAGTTCGGCCGGACGCCGTTCCGCGAGGGCCGGACCGCGAAGGGCGACGTGCTCGGACGGGATCATTTCCCGGACGCCTTCACGGTGTTTCTGGCCGGCGGCGGCGTGAAGCACGGCTACACCCACGGGGAGACGGACGAGCTCGGCTTCAGCGTGACCCGGGACAAGGTGCACGTGCACGACCTCCAGGCCACGATCCTGCACCTGCTCGGGTTCGACCACACGCGGCTGAACTTCCGCTTCCAGGGCCGCGACCATCGGCTGACCGACGTCCACGGCCACCTCGTGAAGGACATCTTGGCCTGAAGCGGGGGCGGGGCGGCCGGGGCGGTGAGCCGGGCGTTGACGCGCTCCGGCGCGGCGCGCACGCTGCGGGCCTTCCCCTGATGCACCCCGCACCGCTCTCCCGCCGTCGTTTCCTCCAATCGACCAGCGCTTCCGGCGCCGGCCTCCTCCTGCTCCCCACCGGGACGCTCTTCGGGCAGAATACCCCGAGCAAGAAACTGAACATCGCCCTCATCGGCGTGTGGGGCCGCGGTCTGGCCCATTACAACACCCTGATGAAGGAGAACGTCGTCGCCCTGTGCGACGTGAACGAGCTCCGGTTTCCCGACGCCCTGAAGGCCTTCCCGAACGCGCGCACTTACACCGACTGGCGCGTGCTCCTGGACAAGGAGGACAAGAACATCGACGCGGTGGTCTGCTGCACGCCGGACCACCATCACGCGCACATCGCGATCTGGGCGATGAACCGCGACAAGCACGTGTACATGGAAAAGCCGATCGCGCTCACCGTGGCGGAAGCGCGGGCGGTGCGGGCGCTCTACCTCAAGAAGCGGAACAAGCTCGCCACCCAGGCGGGCACGCAGCGGCATGCTATTCCGAATTTCCAGCGGGTGAAGGAAATGGTTCGCGACGGTGCCGTGGGCAACCTCCAGGGCGCGTTTGCCTGGGGTAACCGCCAGCTGCCCCGTCCCGGGTATCTGCCCGCCGAGGGCACGCCGCCCGCGACCCTGCATTACGACCTGTGGATCGGGCCCTCGCCGATGCACCCGTACAATCCCGATTACTTCTCGGGCCGGGCGGGCGCGAATTGCCTCCAATGGAACATGTTTTGGGACTTCGGCACCGGCCAGGTCGGCGACATGGGCGCCCACACGATGGACCTCGCGTGGAACGCCCTCGACGCGACGTATCCCACCTCGGTCGAGGCCTCGGGTGATCCCTTCAACCCGGACGTGACGCCAGTGAAGATGCAGGCCCACTGGCAGCTGCCGGCCAATGCCTGGCGCCCGGAGATCCGGCTCAGCTGGTACCAGGGCAAGGTGTTCCCCACCTCCCCGAAGAAGTTCATCGACCTCGATGGCATCGGCCACGGGGCGATGTTCAAGGGCAACAAGGGCGTGCTCCTGTCCGACTTCAGCACGCGGATGCTCATTCCCGACGCCAAGGCGGATCCGGCCGACTACATCCCGCGCCCCCGCGAGCAGCAGATTCCGCCGATCGGCGACTTCCAGGAGGAGTGGATCAACGCCTGCAAGGGCGACGTGACCAAGACGTCCTGCAACTTCGACTACAACGGCCTGATGACCGAATGCATGGCCTTGGGCCTGGTGGCGTTCCGGGCGGGCAAGCGGCTGAAGTACGATGGCAAGACGGGTCTGACCGACGATGCCGCGGCCAATGCGTTCCTGAGCCGGCCTTACCGCCAGGGCTGGGCCCTCGAGGGTCCGACCAAGGCCTGAGCCGCGCGGTTCGTCCGTGATGTCCCGCCTGCCGCTCCCGCGTCCGGTGCGCCGGCTCGCGGGCGCGCTGGCGCTCTTCGGCGCGATGGCTCCGGCCGCGGCCCCCGCGGGCGTGCTCGATTGGCTGTTTCCGCGCCCGGAGCTGCGGGTGGTGACGGTCACCGACACCACCCCGGTGGGGGCGCTGCGCCGGCCCGTGTCCCCGGCGCAGCCCGCGTATTACGTCGCCGTCAGCGCCGGTTTCCGGGACTTCGGGGGCATCGTCGCGGGGGAGAAGGCGCCGGCGAAGGAGGAGGTGTTCCGCGCGATGGCGCGGGTGTTGGCGCGGCAAGGGTACCTGCCGGCCAGCGCGGAGCATCCGCCATCCCTGCTGCTCCTGTGGACCTGGGGTGCGATGAACACGGACCGAGTTTATTCGGCGAACCCGGACGACCTCGAAGGCCGGCAGGTGAACCGGAACCAGCTCCTGCGGTTCATGGGCGCCTACAAGCTGGGGTTGGTGACGCGGGAGCCGGGGGTGGGGGTGTTTGATCCTGGGTTGCCGGGCGCGTTGTTCCGCGATGCGGACCAGGAGGTGCTGAGCGACTTGGCCACGGAGGATCTCTATGTGGCGGCGATCGCGGCGTATGATCACGCGGCGGCGGTGCGGAGCCAGAAGGTCCTGCTGTGGACGACCAAGATCAGCGCGCCGTCCCGCGGCCATGCCTTCGCGGAGATCCTGCCGTCGATGCTGGCGCTGGCGGGGCCGCAGGTGGGCCGGGAGACCGCGCGGCCGGTGGTGGTCACGGCGGGGGAGCGCTTCAAGGCCGAGGTGAAGATCGGCGATGCCACGGTGGTCGAGGGCGGGGAGCCGCCGGCGGTGTCGGTCACGGAAGTGACGCCACCGGCCGAGAATTCGCGGCCCGCGCCCGCCCGCAAGGCGCGCGGGCGCTGAAATCGGAGCTCGGCGCAGGCGCGGGGCTTAACCCATCGCGCCGCTCACCTGGTCCGCCCCGCGGCCGGTAAGGCGCGAGATCAGGCCGGGCTTCACGAGGCTCATTTCCACGGCGAGGAGCGTCAGACCGGCGATCGAGCGGACGCCGGTGCGGTCCATGATGCGGCGGCGATGGTTCTCGACCGTGAAGACGCTGAGTCCGAGTTCCTCGGCGACTTCCTTGGAACTCTTGCCCGAGGCGATGCCGGTGAGCACGCCCCGCTCGCGCTCGGTGAGGGGATAGGTGGTCTCGGGCCGGGACATGTCTTCGAGCGTACGCTGGACCAACCGGCGGCCGCTCTCGGTGGTGACGAAGCCGCCGTCCGCGACGGTGCGGATGGCTTCGAGCATTTCGCTGAAGGGGGCGGTCTTGGGCAGGAAGCCGAGGGCGCCGCCCTTGAGGGCGCGGCGGAGCGCGACGGGCGTCATCGCGCCGGAGAGCATCAGGATCTTGGTGCGCGGGGACGCGCGGATCACCAGTTCGACCACGTCGGGGCCCTGCATTCCGGGCAAAATGGAATCGAGGATCAGGACGTCCGGGGACAGTCGCCGGCACAATTCCACGGCGGACTCGGCGTCCCCGCCCTGGCCCGCGACGCGGAGGTCGGCGGCGTTCTCAAGGGCATTCGCCAGCAATCCGCGCAGCAGGTCGTGATCGTCGATGATGACGACCGAGACGGTGCGTTGGCTGAAAGCTTGGTCTGACACGCCCGTAAGACTGGGCGTGGGAAGCTGCGGCCCCAAGGATGGGCCGCCCCGTAGATGTGCCCACGCGCCCTACGTAGGCGCACGGAGGCGGCGTCAGGCGACCGGATTCCGGAGCGTTCCGACCGGGGGCAGGGAGATGCGCACCTCGTCGCCCGAATGCAGCGTGAAGTCGTCGGGCGGGACGACGCCCGTCCCGGTCATCAGGTAGGCGCCGGCGGGGAACCGGTTCTCCCGGAACAGCCAGTCGGCGAGCGACGGCAGGGGGCGGCGAATCCGGCCGACGTGGGTTTCGCCGGTGAAGACGGTCTGGCCGGCGCGGATGATTTCCAGGCGGATGGGCGTCTCGGGACCGGGCAGGTCGGCCGTCACGACGAGGCAGGGCCCGAGGGCGGCGCAGCCGTCGTAGACCTTGGCCTGCGGGAGGTAGAGGGGGTTCTCGCCCTCGATGTCCCGGGAGCTCATGTCGTTGCCGATGGTGTAGCCGAAGATCCGGCCGGCGGCGTTGAGCGCGAGGGTCAGCTCGGGTTCGGGGACGCTCCAGCGGGCGTCGGCGCGGATGCGGACCGGCGCATCCGGCGCGGCGGTGCGGTGCGGCGTGGCCTTGAAGAATAATTCCGGGCGGTCCGCGTCGTAAACCTTGTCGTAAAAGGTGCCGCCGCCGGCGTCGCGGGATTCCGCCATCCGGGCGCTCTTGCTGCGGAGGTAGGTGACGCCCGCGGCCCAGATTTCCTGGGATTGCAGGGGTGCGAGGCGGCGGGTGGGCGGGGGAACGGGCGCGCCGGCGGCCGCCAGGGCGGCCTGGGCGAGGGCGACGGGATCGGCGGACCGGAACAGGCCATCGAGCGAGAAATCGGCCGGGGCAGGCCGGAAGACGTCCTGCTGCTCGAGCAGGAGTCCGCTGGGAGTGGCGTGGAGGCGAATC
Organism: Opitutaceae bacterium; assembly: GCA_027485815.1. Lineage (GTDB taxonomy): Bacteria > Verrucomicrobiota > Verrucomicrobiia > Opitutales > Opitutaceae > ER46. The sequence continues at coordinate 15,608 of JAIXQE010000090.1, read as the reverse complement.
ACGGCAGCGTCAGGGATTAACCAGTTCGACGGACACGACCTTGAGGTTCAGCGAGAGTCGGGCGGCGGCGTTGGGGGTGGCGCTGAGGGCGAAGCGTTCGACCGCGATGTAGGGGGAGCGGGCCTGCAGGGCCTCGTAGAACTTCCGCAGTGGCTCCCAGTCGGCTTGGTTGATCGCGAAGTCGGCGGAATGGATCGCGAACTGCCCGCTGCGCTCCGTCGCCGGGGTGCCGGACACGGCGTTCTTCAGGCCCGCCTCGGTGGCGAGTTGGGCGACGGTGGTGACCAATTGGTTGCCATTGAGGGCGCGGGCGGGGTCGAGGCGTCCGGCGGTGCGCTGGGCGGTCTCCTCGATCACGGTCCGGTTGCGGATCCACTGGGCCTGTTCGGCGAGGCGCAGGGTCGTGAGGTGCGCCTCCTGCTTGAAGGCGCCGGCGCGGTCGGCGAAGGCGGACAGCCACCAGAGGGCGCCGATGCCCACGAAGGCGACCAACAGGAGCTTCTCGCGGAGGAGCCGCCCCAGGAACAGATGGCGAAGGGTGCGGATCATTTGGCGGCGGGAGCGGGCTCCTCCTTCGGCAGCAGCGCCTCGGGCTTGAACACGGCGGTGAGCGTGAACTGGGCCTGATCGCCCTTCACCTGCGAGATGGGCGCTTCGACCTTGGCGATCGAGGGCAGTTGCCGGAGGGCGGCCTCGTACTCGGAAACCTTGGCGGGGTTGGTGGTCTTGCCTTCGACAAACAGGGTGTAGAGGCCCTTCGACTGGTCGGCCTGGATCCGGGTAAACTGGATTTCCGGCGGCTTTCGCTCGAGATCCACGCCGGTGAGCTGGGTCATCATCTCGAGGGGCTGCAGGCGCTTGGTGGCCAGCTCCTCGATCTTTCGGGTCAGCTCGTGCACGCCACTGATCTTGTCGACCAACGGCTTCTGCGCGGCCAGCTGCTGCGCCCGCGCGCGCTGCCATACCCCGCCGCCGGCCAGGGCGAGTTCCCCGAGGCCCAGCAGGACCAAGGCCGCCGCCACGCTCGTGAAGGTCCGCCACAGCACCACGTCCCGCCGCCGCCCACGCCGCAGCGCGGCGAGGTCGGCCTTGTCGCGCACGTCGATCGCCACGGTCGCCGCCGCGTCGAGCCGCGCCGCGAACTCGCCGCTCCGGAACGCCACCTCGCGGTCCCGCGTCGCCGGCAAGGGGGCGGGCACGGCGGGCAGCGGGATGACCGGGCCGGCGGCGCCGAGCTCCGCGAGGAGGGCGGCCTGGGCGCCGACGCGGACGGCTTCGTCGGCCTCGGGGGGGAGTGGTCGCGTGAGCACGCGCGTGGGGACGGGACCGGTGCTCCAGAGGACCGCAGTCAGCTCGTCCTTGCCGGGGAGCACCACCGCGGTGCCCTCGGCCGGGGTCTGGCCAAGGGTGGCGGCAAAGGCGGGCAGGACCAGTTCCGCGTCCGCCCAAGTGGCGACCTCGTCGGCGGAGAAGCGGCGCCGGTAGGCCGCGAAGACGAGGGCGTGGGGGGAGCCGGGGCGCCAGTACCAGCCGTGGTACAGCTGGGCCAGGGGAAAGGGGGAAGCGGCCTCGAGGCCCAGTTCGATCGCTGCGGCCACGTCGGCCGGGGTGGCTCCCTCCGGCACCGGGATGGACCGGGTGAAGAAGGCGCTGTCCGGCAGGAGGGCCACCCGGGGGGGCGGCGGTCCTGCGCGGAGGAAACTGAGGATCGAGGCCATCAGGGAGTGGAGGGTACTAGGCACGAGCGGCGCCCGGAGAACAAGACCGCAGAATGCGCACGGCGGGTCACGGGTTGGCCTCCCGGGGGATTTCCTCGTTTTCGCGCACCTCGAGGATGACCCACGGGTAGCGCAGGCGCTCGTCGGTCGCGCCGGTGCCGGCGGGCGCGGCGGGAGCGGGTGGCGCGGGGGGCGGGGTCGGAGTGGGGTCGGGGCGGCTCTCCGCCTTGGCTGGTCCGGGGGGCGGGCCGGGCGGGACCGCGGAGGCGCCGCCGGGGGCGGCGACCACAACCGCCAGCCGGTACTCGTTGCGCCCCTCGCGCACCAGCACGTGAATGCGCAGGGCGGAGATATTCAGCGCGAATCCGGCCGGGTTGCCGGCGGGCCCGGCCACGCGGCCGATCTCCTGCGGATTGCGGAACACGCCGGGTCCGCCCCGCTCGAACCGGCCGGTCCCGCGCAGGAAGTCCGTCATCCCCTTGGCCTGCTCCGGATCGTACTGCCCGAGGGCGGCGAGCACGTCGGGGCGCGCGCCGTTCAGGTTCGGCTGCGGGAAATTGAAGAGGGAGACGTTCTCGGCGAAGCGCCGCCAGTAGGCGTTCGGCCGGCCCGCCTCATCATAGAAGAACTCCCGCGCCTTCTCGATCGACGCCAGTTCGTGGAACGAGCGCAGCGGCCGCCCGGGCGGGCGATAGGGCACCGGCTTCGATTCGTAGTCCGGCTGCCACGGGGTGCTGTAAACGTGGCCCGGCTTCATCCAGCCAAGCAGGGCGTCGACCACCTCCTCCGCGCGGGCCTTTGGCACCTCCCAATAAAGGAGCAATTGCAGCAGGGTCTGCGGCGAGGTGCGGGGCAGGGGCAACTTGCCGCTCTCATCGCTGAAGGTGACGGTCACCGTCCGGCCTTCCTCCGGCTCGTAGCCCGCGAAGCCGAGCGGGTCGTCCCAGCCCTCGGCGGGGCTGCGCAGGCCGTTGCCCGCCTCCTTGAACTCGGCCAGCACCCCCAGCGTCAGCTCGAGCGCCGAGAAGGCCTCGACCCGGAGGCGGCGCTTCACGGATTCCCGGTGATCGACGAGCAGGTCCACCGCGGCCCGATCCATGAACGCCACCAGCGCCAAGGCCGCGAACATCAGGGTGGTCAGCACCACCACGATGACGGAGCCGCGGGACGCGCGACGGCGGGCGGAGCGGGCAGCGGGGGCCGGCATCGTTCAGAAGGCGGGCAGGCCGGCGCCGGCGGCCGGGACCGCGATGAGGCTCTCCCGCTTGAGCTGGCCGTGGGTGAAGGTCAGGCGCAGGCGGCCGGGCACCAGCGGCTGGCCCTGCGGGTCCAGCTTGAGCAGGTTCTCGGTCGTCCAGCGCCGGGCGTCGGGGTCGTAATAATCGAAGGCGATCCCGGTCACGAGCGGGGACACGAGGGTCTCGCGCGGGGCCTCCTCGCCGAAGCCGCGTTCCAGCCGGGACTGCCAGAGGAGCAGGAGGCCCTGGCCGCCGCGGACCTGCAGCGAGCAGATGACCTCGGGCAGCGGTTCCCCGGGCCAGTCGCAGAGGCGGCTGCCCGCGGGCAGCTCAAAGGTGAACAGGCGTTCGATCAGGCCGGCCCGCGGCCGCACCTCGGGCAGGGTGAAGGGTGCGGCGTCGGCGCGCCCGAAGGGCGGGAGCGCGGCGGTGCGCAGGTCCTGGGCGAGGAAGCGGGTGACCGCCCGCACGTGCTGGTCGAGCAGGCGGACGTCCGCGCGGCGGCCCCAGAGTTCCCCCAGCGAGAACAGGAAGGAGCTCATCGCGACCAGCAGCAGCGCCACCAGCGCGAGGGCCAGCAGCATCTCCAGCAGGGTGAACCCGCGGCGGGGAAGGTGAGGGCGAGGCCGGCTCATCGCGCGGCGGCCTCCTGCTCGCGCTGCGTCTTCAGCTCGAGGATGCGGGTCTTCGTTTCCTCCTTCAGCCGGCCGCGGACGCCGGGGTCGGTCACCCAGGTCGGCCGCAGCAGCAGGAACGACTGGCTCCGCCGCTCGGGCTCGGTGCCGTCGGTCGAGGTGAGCTCGCAGCTGAAGGTGACGCGGTAGACGTCCGCGATGGAGGTGGGCGCGATCTCCGCGGACCACTTGGCGCGGCGGCCGCCGGCGGTCTCGAATTCGCCGCCTTCCTCGAGTTTCCGGGGCTCGGGCTCGCGGAGCACCTGCTGGCGGGCGAAGGCGAAATCCTCGTCCGCCACCGCCCCGCGCGCGGCCGCCTCGTAGCTGTTGAGGACGTTGAGGTAGGCCGAGGCCATCATCACGGCCGCGAAGGCGAAGATCGAGAGCGCCGCGAGCACCTCGACCACGGTGAAGCCGCGGGCGGCCCTAGGGTGCGGTGCGGTCATCGTCGGGCGTGAGGACGGGCGCGCAGGTCCACGGATCGATCCGCAGGACGGAACGGCCGCCGGCGCGGGCCAGCTGGGCGCGGAAGGGGGCGCAGGTCCCGTCCGGGAAGAAGGTCGCGTGGGGCAGCGAACGCGCCTCCAGCAACACGCCGCCCACGAGGATCGCGTTCGCGCCCTGGGCGGCCGCGCCGAGGAAATCCACCTCGAGGTCGCCGGCCAGACCCGGGGAAACCGGGAAGCGGCGCAGCGGCCGCTCCGGCGCGGGCGGTTCGCCCAAGGGGCCCGGGGGCGGCGCCTCGCTGTCGAGCAGCAGAAACGTGCGGGTTTCGCCGTCGAAGCGCAGCCGCACCTCGCGGCCGGATTGGAGGGCGGTGCGGCGGGCCTCGGCGACGGCCTTCCAGAAGACCTCGGCGGGGGTGTTGCCGCGGGTCGAAAGCAGGCGCGCGGAGCCCCCCACGAGGAAGGCCGACAGCAGCCCGATCAGGGCGAGGGTCAGCAGGATCTCGAGCAGCGTGAACCCGCGCCGGCGGCGGCGGGACGGACGGTGAGGGGACCGCCGCATGCCGCGGGCCTATTTCTCGGCCCCGGCGCCCGCGTCCCAGTTGCCGAGGTCGTCGGCGGTCCCGCTCTGCTTGTCGGGTCCCTTGGACCAGAGGTCGTAGCCGCCCTTGTTGCGGGTGCCCGGATAGGCGTACTGGTAGGGCTCGCCCCAGGGATCGGTCGGCACCTTGCCGCCGTCAAGGTACGGCCCGAACCAGCGGTCGCCCTTGGTCGCGGGGCGCGTCAGCAGCGCCTGCAGGCCATCGCTGGTGGACGGATAGTCGCCCATGTGGATGCGATAGGAGGTGAGGGGCGTCTTCATGCTCTCGCGCACGAAGATGTTCACGGTGCTCGCCTGGGCGCCCCCGAAGATCTTGTCGACGTTGGTGATGGCGAGGCCGGCGAGGAGACCGATGATCGCGAGGACGACGAGGATCTCGAGCAGGGTGAAGGCGCGGCGGAGGCGGTTTCCCCGGCGCCGGGGAAGCGGGCGTTTCATCCCCGCAGGCTAGGGGAAACGGCGTCCTTGTCGAGGCGGGGAAACCCCACCTCAGCGGCCGAGGGCCGTACGCAGGACCGGCTCCATCACGTCCGCCTGGCGCATGAAGCCGAGGTCGTTGGGATGGGAGGCATCGGTGGCGCCGTCGGTGTCGGTGCCCAGCAGCAGGTCACCCTTGACGTAGTGAAGCCCGCGGACGCCCTCGCGCTGGAGGGTGGCGAAGGCCTCGCGCAGGGCGGCGTGGTTCTCATCGTGGAACTTGGCCTTGGCGGGCGTGATCCAGCTGTTGGTGAAGCGACGGTCCTCGACCAGAATGATGGGCGTGTCCGGACGGGCCTGCCGGAGCTGGCGCACGAGCGGGACGCACTTTTCGCGCACGGCGGCGGCGTTCATGTTGGGCAGGCAATCGATCACGTACGCGGCCGCGTCGATCTGCGTCAGGTAATCGCCCACCGCGGCGTCCATCCGGCCGTTGCCGGAGAAACCGAGGTTGACGACCGGCACGTCGAGGCGGCGGCCGAGGATCGCGGGATGCACCATCCCGGGGCGGGAAGCGCTGGCGCCGTGGGTGATGGACGTGCCGTAGAAGACCACCGGCCGGGCGCGCGGCGCGAGGCCTTGGAACGTCGCCCCGGGAGGCACGCCGAGACGCAGGAACTCCACGCCATTATACAGGGGCAGGTACGCGGCGTACTCCCGCTCGCCCGGCGCGAGGTCGCGGATGATTTCCACCTGCAACTCCTGCTTGTCCGGGCGGGTGACCTGGACCCAGCGCCAGCGGCCTTGGTCATCCCGCGCGTACAGATCGACGCCGCTCACGCCCGTCGCCGGCATGTGGGGCATCCCGAGCCGGTCCTTCAGCAGGCGGTAATGGACGTGGATGGAGGTCGCATTGGTGCGAAACCGGACCATCATCCCGGCGCTGTCGCGGCTGAGGTTCCAGACGGCCGACGTGACCGTCTGTTGCGCGGCGGCGGGAAAGCGGTCGAACCAGCGCGCGCGGGGTGCGTCAGCCCAGGCCCGGCCTTCGACGCCCCATTGGGTCACGTCGTGCCAGACCAGCACGGCGGCGGCCTGCTTGCCCGCGCCCATCGCGGGGTCGAGCTTCGCGACGTCAGGCGCCTTGGCCTTGGGGTCGGCCGCCAGCAGCGGCGCGGCGAGGAGAGCGAGGAGGGCGGGCAGGAGCGGGGTAAGCTTCATCCCCACCGGTGTGCCCGCGCCGCTCCGTGCCGGCAAGCGGGCAAATGAGTCTGAACCCGCGGCGCCGCCCCGCGGTGGGGGCCGGCGCCGCGCAGTCCGGGCAGCCTCAGGACAGCTTCACCCCGCGGGCGGCGGCGGAGCGGAGCAGGGCGTCGGCCAGATCGCTCGGGGTCGCGGCGACCTCGATCCCGCATTCGCGGAAGATCGCGATCTTGGCGGCGGCGGTGTCCTCGTGGCCGCCGATGACCGCGCCGGCGTGACCCATCCGGCGGCCCGCGGGCGCCGTCGCCCCCGCGATGAAGCCGGCGACCGGCTTCTTGCAGTGGGCCTGGACCCAGCGGGCGGCCTCGACCTCGGCGCTGCCGCCGATCTCGCCGATCATGATGATCCCGTGCGTCTCCGGATCCGCGTCGAACAGCTTGATCACGTCGAGGTGCGACGTCCCGTTGACCGGATCACCGCCGATGCCGACGCAGGTCGACTGGCCGATGCCCTTGGAAGTGAGCTGGAACACGGCCTCATAGGTGAGGGTGCCGGAACGGGAAACCACGCCCACGTGGCCGGGGCGGTGGATGTAGCCCGGGGCGATGCCGATGCGGCAGCCGCCCTTGGAGCCGGGGCCCGTGCCGGGCGTGACCAGCCCGGGGCAGTTGGGGCCGACCAGGCGGGTGCGGCGGCCCTGCATCGCGCGCTTCACGCGGATCATGTCGCGGATCGGGATGCCCTCGGTGATGGCCACCGCGAGGTCGAGGTCGGCGTCCACCGCCTCGAGGATCGCATCGGCCGCGAACGGGGGCGGAACGAAGATCGCGGAGACCGTGGCGCCCGTGGCGCGGGCGGCCTCGTGGACCGAGTTGAAGATCGGGACGCGATGTCCCTGATGCTCGAAGTGCTGGCCGCCCTTGCCGGGCGTGACGCCCGCGACGACCTGCGTGCCGTAGTCGAGCGAAAGCCGGGTGTGGCGGGCCCCGAACTCGCCGGTGATGCCCTGGATCAGGAGCTTCGTGGTGGGGGTGATGAGAATGGCCATGGGAGGGAGGTGCGGACGGGGTTCAGGCGACGAGCCGGACGATCTTCTGGGCGGCGTCAGCCATCGTGTCGCCCGACACGAGGGTGAGCCCGGAGGCGGCGAGGGTGGCCTTGCCGGCCTCGACGTTGTTGCCTTCGAGGCGGACGACCAGCGGTAGCTTCAGGCCGACCTCGCGGACCGCCTCGACAATGCCCTGGGCGATCACGTTGCAGTCCATGATCCCGCCGAAGATGTTCACCAAAATCCCCTTCACGTTCGGGTCGCCGAGGATGATCTTGAACGCCGCGATCACCTGGTCCTTCGAGGCGCCGCCGCCGACGTCGAGGAAGTTGGCCGGCGTGCCGCCGAAATGCTTGATGATGTCCATCGTCGACATCGCGAGGCCGGCGCCGTTGACGAGGCAGGCGATGTTGCCGTCGAGGGCGATGTAGCTGAGCGAATACTTGGAGGCCTCGATCTCCTTCGGGTCCTCCTCGTTGAGGTCGCGCAGCGCGACGAGCTCCGGGTGGCGGAAGAGGGCGTTGTCGTCGAAGGAGACCTTGGCGTCGAGGGCGAGGACGTCGCCGGTCGGGGTGGTGATGAGGGGGTTCACCTCGACCATCGCGGCGTCCGTCTCCCAGAAGCAGGTGTAGAGGTTGCGGATGAGCTTCGCGGCGTTCTTGGCCTCGGCGCCGGTGAGGCCGAGGGCGGCGATGAGGTCGCGCACCTGGAAGTCAGCGAGCCCGTAGGCGGGGTCGACGCGGACCTTGGTGATCTTTTCGGGGGTCTCGTGGGCGACCTTCTCGATCTCCACGCCGCCCTCGGTCGAGGCGACGATGACCGGGCGGGAGCTGGCGCGGTCGAGCAAGATGGCGAGGTAGTACTCCTTCTTGATGTCGCTCGCGACGGTGAAGTACACCGTCTGCACCCGGCGCCCGGCGGGTCCGGTCTGGGCGGTGACGAGGGTCTCGCCGAGCATGTTGCCCGCCATCGCGAGGGCGGCGGCCTTGTCCTTGCAGAATTTGACCCCGCCCTTGAAGCCGTTGGTGAACGTCCCCTTGCCGCGTCCGCCGGCGTGGATCTGGGACTTCACCATCGTCGCCCCCTCGGGGAGCTGGGCGAGGGCGGTGGCGAACTCCTCCCGGCTTCGGGCGGCGGCGCCCTTGGGCACGGGAACGCCGAATTTCTCGAAGAGGGCCTTGGCCTGATACTCGTGGATGTTCATGCGGGGAGGTTCGTAAAGGCCGGAGCAAACCAGAGGCGGGGCGGCGGAAGCACGCCAAAAATCGTTCCGCCGCGCGGGGTTGCGTTTCCCACGGTTCCGCTCACGATCGGACGCGATGCAAGCTCACGAGGTGATGAAGGAGGTCCTGAAGCAGACCAGCGCCAAGCGGATCGCCGCCGACATGAATCTGTCCCTTTCCCTCGTCTACAAGTGGGCCGAGCCCGTCGATCCGGGTGCCGCCTCCGGCAGCCCGCTGGAGCGCGTCGGCCAGTTGCAGCGCATCACCGGCGACCCGCGCATCGCCCAGTGGGTTTGCGAGCAGGGCGACGGCTTCTACATCCGCAATCCGCAGGAGCTCGCGGGCAGCGCGAGGCTAATCCCCGCCACCAACGGCATCGTGCAGGAATTCGCGGACATGCTCGCCACGATCGCCACGGCCTCCGCCGACAGCAACATCACCAAGGACGAGGCGAAGCACATCCGGCGGCGCTGGGAGGAACTCAAGGGCGTCACCGAGGCTTTCGTGCGCGCCGCCGAGACCGGCAATTACGGCAACCCGCCGGCGACGCCGCCCGCGCGCTGAGGTCGCGAGCGGGGCGGCCCGCGCCCGCGCGAGGCGCGGACGCGGGTCGGACGCGGTCAGCGTCCCAGGTACTTGTCGCGGCCCAGCACCAGGGCCTCGATCTTCCGGTCGGCGATGGATCGCTTGAGCATCCAGAAGCCGCAGTCGGGATGCGCCCAGCGGACGCGGCCCGGACCGACCTTCTTCTCCACGGCCTCGAGGCGGCGGGCCACCTCGTCCGGGGTCTCGATGTGGTTCACCTTGATGTCGATCACGCCGACGCCGAGGGCGATGCGGCGGTCGATTTGCTTCAGGGCGTCGAGGTCCGCCGCCGGCCGGTGCGCCAGTTCCAGCACGAGGTGGTCGGTGTGGAGCGCGTTGAGGAAGTCCAGCAGCTTGCGCCAGTTGCCCTTCTGGATGGTCTGGCCGCCGTAGTTGCCGAAGCAGAAGTGCACGCTGCGCTCGGTGCCGGGGGAGATGGCGTCGAGCACGAGGTTCATCGCCGCCGCCGCGAGGGGGGCGTCCGCCGGGTTGCCGGGGATGTTGGCCTCGTCGACCTGGATGCAGGCCGCGGGCAGGCCGGTGACCTGCGCCGCCAGCACCTCGCCCAGTGCCATCGTCAGGCGGTCAAAGTCGCGGTAGTGGTGGTCGAGCAGCGTGCGGGCCAGCATGTAGGGGCTGGTCACGGTGAATTTGAACGGACCGCCGGCCACCGCGGCCGCGCGCTGGCAGTCGGCGAGCAGGTTGAGGGAGCCTTCGCCGAGGGCGCCGGTGACGACGCCGGCCGGCTTGCGACGGAAGCCCATCGGGTGGTGGCGCGAGAATTCATCGGTCACCGAGCGGCCGACGACCGAGGAGATGCCGGCCATCGGGCGGATGAAATATTCGATCATCCCATTGGTGTCGGGATGATTGATGTCGAAGCGGTACAATTCCCCGTCGGTCGGCAGGTCGATCCCGGCCTGGCGCTGCAGGTCGAAGACGACGCGGGTGGCGTCGATCACCGCCTGCTCGCTGGGCAGGGCCGCGAGCCAGTCGGGAATCGGGTAGGAGCCGACCGTGGTCGTGAGGATCCGGGGGGATTTCGGGAGTTTCGCGTTGGGCATGGAAGAAAGGTTCAGGGGGCCGCGGTCCGGCTGAGCAGGTCGTGCACGGTGGAGACGATCTGGTCTTCCAGCCCCGGAGCCCAGGGGCCGGGTTGGCCATAAGGCACCATCGAGGTCTCGCCCTCGTACCGGCCCTCGCGCAGCACGCGTTCGCTTGGGATGTAGGCCATCACGTCATTCGCGTAGCCGAAGACCCAAAGCGCGTCGCCGGCCTCGCGGCGCAGGCGGAGGGCGTAGTCCACGACCACCTCGCCGCCGAGCGCCACCCACGCGAGTCCGCCGAGCCGCCACGCCTGCACCGGATAATCGTAGTCCAGCAGGCGCGGGCCCCGGGTGCGCTGGAGCTCGCGGACGGAGGCGGCCCACGCCTGGTGCATCTCGCGGTTGGGCTGCACCTTCTCCTCGGCTTCCTTCAATTGCGCCTCGGTTGGCTGCCGGGCGAAGCGCAGGCTCACGTCCGTCCAAGCCGCGGCGAAGCGGCCCTCGACGGGGGCGAGAGGGCGGCTCAGGGCGCGGTCGGCGGCGTCGGCCAGGGCGCGGCCGTGGGCCTCGACGTGAACCAGTTCGCGGCGCGGGGCCGGGTTGATGTCCGCCCCGCAGCCGATCGCGAAGAGGACCGTCGCGCCGGGATGACGCTTTTCCAGCTCCAGCTGGGCCACGCCGGCATAGTCCCCGTGCCATTGGAAGATTCCGAGGGTGGTGTTGTGGCAGGCGTAGGAGACGAGCAGGGCGCGGAGGGCACCATCGTTGCCCCGCACCGCCAGCACCGGCACGCGCGGATCGAAGGGGCCCTTCAGTTTGCCGGCCGTGCGCAGGGCGGGGACGTCCTTCTCCGGATTCTCGCGGCGGTTGAAGCCGAAGCTCGCCTCGTCCACTCCCCAGCCGATCCGGGCCGGCGCGAGGGCGGCCAGCGCCGCCTCCGCCGCCTGGACCATCTTACGTTCCAACTCCGCCAGGTAGGCGAGCGAGCGGGCGCGGCCGTCGGGCGGCAGGATCCGGATGCCGCGCAGGTTGCCCTCGAGGGCCGGGGCACAATGGGTGTGCGAGACGTTGGTCATCACCGCGGCCCGCGGCAGGCCATGCCGCCGCTGCAGTTCCGCCGCCACGCGGTCCGTCGTCTCCCGCGCGATGCCGCAGAGATCGAGGGTCAGCAGCACGCCCCGGTTGCCGGCGGGATCGCTCACGGCGAGCGCCTTCACCCACAGCTCTTGCAGCTTGCCGTCGGCCGGCCGGTCGCGGGACGCGTAGCCGGTCATCCACAGGCCCGCGGGCGGCGTGATGTTTTCGCGGCCCGTGCCGGCCCGCCAGGTCGGCGTCTCCCCCGCCCGCAACAGCGGGGTGGCCAGCAGCCAGCAGAGCAGCAGGGCGAGGGGGAGGGCGGGGCGGCGGGGCATCCGTTGAGTAACCCCCTCGCCACCGGCTGAGGCAAGGGCGGAGTCGGTCGATCGTGGCCGGGATCGGCGAGTTTTGGCGCGACGCCGGCCGGGCCGCCGCCCAGCCTCCGGGCATGCCCCCCCGCCGCCTCTTCCTGCCGCTGTTGCTCCTCCCGCTCCTGGCCCCGGCCGCTGAACGCCTCGACCGCCACCAGTTGCTCGTGCACCGGGGAACCGACGGACGGCCGGCGCCCGTGCGCGACGCGGCCGAATGGGCGCGGCGCCGCGCCGAGATCGTCGCCGGCGCGGTGGCCGTGATGGGACCCCTCCCGGGCGCGGACCGCCGCGTGCCCCTCGATGTGCGCGTGATCTCTGAGACGGATTGCGGTACCTATGTCCGCCGCGAGATCACCTACGTCGCGGAACCCGGCGGCACGGTGCCGGCTTATCTGCTGGTCCCCAAGGAGGTGCTCGCGGGGCGGGCGGTCCGACCCGGGGTCCTCGCGCTGATGCCCACCAATAATGCCGAGGGCAACCGCCCCGTGGTCGGTCTGGGCCGCCCGGACGGCAAGCCGGGCCGCAACTACGGCGAGGAGCTGGCCGCCCGCGGCTTCGTGGTTCTCGCCCCGCCTTACCCGCACCTCGGGGATTACCGCCCCGATCTGGCGGGCCTTGGCTACCAAAGCGGGACGATGAAGGCCATCTGGGACAACATCCGCGGCCTCGATGTCCTCGCGGCCACGCCCGGGGTCTCGCCCCGCGGCTTCGGCGCGGTGGGGCATTCGCTCGGCGGCCACAATTCGATCTACACCGCCCTCTTTGACGAACGCATCCGGGCCTTGGTCTCGAGCTGCGGCTTCGATTCGTTCCTCGATTATTATCAGGAGAAGCGGGACGTCGTCTGGCGGCCGGGGCAGGGGTGGACCCAGGAACGCTACATGCCGGCGCTGGCGGCCTACGCGGGCCGGTTGGAGGCCATCCCGTTCGATTTCCCGGAACTCATCGGCGCCCTCGCGCCCCGCGCCTTCCTGGCCATCGCCCCCACCGGGGACAGCAACTTCAAGTGGCGGAGCGTGGAGCGCAGCATCGCGGCCGCGCGGCCCGTCTACGCCCTGCTCGGCGCCCCGACGAACCTCGACGTCGTGCATCCCGCCTGCGAACACGATTTCCCGCCGGAGATGCGCGCGCGGGCTTACGCCTGGCTGGAACGCCACCTCGCACCCTGACGCGGTCTTTGGCCGCTTTGACTTGCGCGGCCCGCCTCCCGCGATTGGTTGGCGAGCCGTAGGTTCCGGGCGTTTCCGGAGCCGCGTCCGCTGCGATCGTCTCCAACCCCCTCCTCCCGCGATGCACCACCGCCTGCTGACCCTCCTCGCCCTGGCCCTCTGCCCGCTGCTGCCGTTGGCCGGCCAGACCTCCGCGCCCAAGTCCGCCGACAAGGCGGCCAAGGCGCCCGCCAAGTCCGCGGCGGACCTGTCGTTCGAGGCCTTCAACCGGGAGCGCGGGGTCGGGGGCACGCGGGATCAGGCGCGCTTCCAGAAGGTCATCGCCACGGGAATGGATTATCTGGCCAAGTACCCGACCCAATCCCGGGCGAACGAGGTCATCCTCGGCCTGGCGTTCTACGGCGGCTCCATTCCCAAGGAACAGGCGGCCCTCCAGACGTCCTACGTCTCCTTCCTGAAGCTCGAACTCGCCAACCTGCGGTACAAGGACGGCGTGTCCGACGCCACCAAGGCCGCCCTGGCCGCCCTCGATGCGTCCATCGCGGACTTCGAGGTCCGCACCGCCTTCAGCCGCGATAATCTGACCAACTTCCGCGACAAGCTCGACGCCCTGGACGAGACGCCCGGCGCCGCGCGGTTCCAGGCGGACCGGGAGCGCTCCTACGGCCACGTCGTCACGCTCGGCAGCGCCCCGGCGCGCGGCGAGGAACACTTTCGCCGCCTGCTGGAGCACAAGGAGAAGGCGGTGAAGGATATGGCGCGCGAGGAGCTCAATTTCTATGAGGCCCGCAAGGAGCCCTTCGCCCTCAAGTTCACCGGCCTCGATGGCAAGGAGACCGACCTTTCCCAACTGCGCGGCAAGGTCGTGGCCCTCTACTTCTGGAGCGCCGCCAGCAAGAGCTCCACCGATCGCTTCGACGCCCTCAAGCAGGTGTATTCCGACTATCGCCGACGGGGCTTTGAGGTGGTCACCGTGTCCCTCGACAAGGCCGAGGACCGCGCGAAGGTGGAGGAATTCGTGAAGTCGGCCCGCATCGCCTTCCCGGTGCATTTCGACGGCCAGGGCACCCGCAACGCCTTCGCCCCGAAGTTCAACGTCACCGGCGCTCCGCGGCTGCTGGTGTTCGACCAGAAGGGGATGCTGCAGATGAACGTTCAGGGCAGTCCGGTGGGCCGCATCGTGGCGGACACGCCGCAGAGCCAGCTGGAGCCGACCGTGCGTCGGCTGCTGGGCATCAAGTAACCCCGCCCGGGCGCGCGTGCCGTCGCCGGACTTTCTTGCCCGTTTCGGCGGCCTCGGCCGGATCTTCGGTGCCGCCGCGCTGGACCGGTTGGCGGCCGCCCGCGTCGCGGTGGTCGGGGTGGGCGGCGTGGGCTCCTGGGCCGCGGAAGGACTCGCCCGCAGCGGCCTGGGTGGGCTGACCCTGATCGACCTGGACGACGTCTGCGTGACCAACGTCAACCGGCAGTTGCCCGCGCTCGACGGCCAGATTGGACGCCCGAAGGTCACGGTGCTGGCGGAACGCATCGCGCTGATCCATCCGGGGTGCCGAGTGGAGACGAAGCTCGAGTTCTTCACCGCGGTCACCGCCCCCGCGCTGCTGGCCCCGGGCTTCGACTTCGTCATCGATGCGGTCGACCGGATGTCGCACAAGGCGCTCCTCATTGCCGCCTGTCGGGAGCGCGGGATCCCGGTGTTGACCGTCGGCGGGGCGGGGGGCCGGAGTGACCCCGGTGCCCTGCGCACGGGCGATCTGGGGGAGGCGGGCGATGAACTCCTGCGCCAGGTGCGCCGCAAGCTGCGGCGGGCGCACGGGTTTTCCCCGGGTGCCGCGCGTGGCGTCACGCGACTCGGGGTGCCGGCGGTCTGGTCGGACGAGGATCCGGTTTATCCGTGGGCGGACGGCACGTGTGCGGCGCGGCCGGAACCGGGTTCGTCGGTGCGCCTGGACTGTGCGGCGGGGCTGGGCAGCGCGGTGTTCGTGACGGGTCTCTTCGGCCTAGCCGCCGCCGGCGAGGTGGTCCGCCGGATCGCCCGCGGCGGGGAAATCACGGGAGAAGCTGCGGCGGCCGCCGACGAAGAGGCGCCCGCTGGGACCGCGGGCTGACGCTACGTTCCATCAGAGGGCATTCGGCCTTACCGCGGCTCGATGGTGCCGGGGCGTCGCGCCCCAGCTTCACCGCTCCGAGGTCGGCGGTCCCCGGATCGAAAGAGGCTGGCGTTCAGCGGATTGGTGTAGCCGGGGCATCTTGCCCCGGACGGCAGAATCGCGACACCTCCTGCGAAGCGATCCACCTTCAACCGCCGCCGTCAGCGCCAGTCGATCCGCGCCTGCTTCGTCGCCAGATCCACCCGCACCGCGGCGTGAGTGAACTCCCGGGTCGCCGTGAGTCCTTGCCAGACGGCGTCGCCGCGCGGCGGGCCCAGCGGGCGCTCCAGCTCCGGATACCGCTCCAGCATCCCGTGGACGTCCGTGTAGCCCCAGGAATAGCAGAAATGCGCGCCGGGCTGCGCCGCGATCAGGAAGCAGGCCAGCGGGAAGGTGATGCGCTCCCGCGCGAGCGCCAGCAGCTCCGCCCGCGGGCGCCGCATCTGCTCCGCATCGAGCCAATTGAATCCTGGCCAACCCTTCAGGACGATGAACTTGCCCCGGGCTGCGGCGAGGGCGAACGAATCCAGGTCCGCCTTCATCGCCGCCGCATCGTCCGTCTTGAAGCTCCCGAAGTGCTCGATCATCAGCCCGTCGATTCCCTCCCAGTCGAGCAGCTCCCGGAAGTCCGTCGTGCGCAGG
>JAIXQE010000089.1 GCA_027485815.1 Opitutaceae bacterium | reverse complement strand
GGCCAAATGTCAATCGGAATCCAAGCATCAACAACCAAACTGTAAACAACAGCTCGGGAACAAATGCAAAAGTTCCTCCCCATCCGATAGACAATAGTACGGCTCAGGTGAGCTTCAAAATCCAGTTGGCCGCCGGACCAGCCGGAGTAGCCGAGGAAGCCGCGGACGTGGGCGCCCTCCTCCACGACCAGCTGGGCCGCGCGGTCCAGTTCGAGGCCGAAGTGGAGCCGGACGCCGTCGGACTGGACCTGCCAGCCCGCCAGCAGGAGTTGCCCGGGCTCGACCGGACCGCCGGTGTAGAGCGGGATGGACGCGAGGGGTCCGAGCGCGAACTCGCCCTTGAGTTCCCCGAGACGGCGGCCGAGGGGACGGTTCAAGATGAGCCCCCGCGCGCCCTCGGCATCGTGGAAGGACATCAGCACCACCGTGCGGCGGAAATTATCGTCGCGCAGGCTCGGGTGGGCCAGCAGGAGGGCGCCTGCGACGGAGGCGGGAGCGGTCTGGCGGCGGCCGGCCATCGCGTTCAGAGGCGCAAAATCCGCACCCCGGCTTCGGCGAGCAGCGGCGCGACGATCGGGTCGTTCTGGTAATCCTGCCGGTACTTGATCTCGGTGATGCCGGCGGAGACGAGGATCTTGGCGCAGTTGATGCAGGGGTAGTGCGTGACGTAGGCCACGCAGCCGACCACCGAGCTGCCGCGGCGCGCGGCGTCCGCGACCGCGTTCTGCTCGGCGTGGACCGTGGCCTGCTCGTGGCCGTCCCGCACCCGGGACACGTGGGGCGTGCCGGGCAGGAAGCCGTTGTAGCCGGCCGCCACCAGCCGGTGCCGGTGCTCGCCGCCGGTGACGATCACACACCCCACGTGCAGCCGCTCGCAGTTGGAGCGCGAGGCCATCAGCACAGCCGTGGCCATGAAGTATTCGTCCCAGCTCGGGCGGTGCGGGAAACGCGCGGCGGCCTCCGCGATCAGGTCGACCGGGGCGGGAGTCGCGGGGGAGGAGTCGGAGGGCATCGCGGGGAAAGAGGCACCTTGGGCGGGGCGGGCTCGGGGGGCAATCCCGCGGTGGGGGCGGCGCCGCGCGCGGGGTTGACCGGCGGGCCCGCGCGCCCCCACCCTGCCCCGATGGCGAGACTCGAGGAACTCGTGGCCTACTGCGATCGACGGACGCGCCGGAGCGCCTTCACCGACGCCCCCGGGGCGTGGAACGGCCTCCAAGTCGCGAACCGGGGCCGCGTGACCCGGATCGGCGCCGCGGTGGACGCGGGGCGCGAGCCGTTCCGGCAGGCGGTCGCGGCTGGCGTGGATTTCCTCATCGTGCACCACGGGTTGTTCTGGGATCCGGCGCGGCCGTTGACTGGCGCGGCCTACGAGCGCGTCGCGACGTTGGTGGAGGGCGGCTGCGCCCTGTACTCGAGCCACCTGCCGCTGGACGCTCATCCGCAGCTGGGCAACAACGCCCTGCTGGCCCGGCAGGTCGGCCTGCGGCCGAAGCGGCCCTTTCTCGTGCGGGACGGTGAGGCCATCGGGTGCGTGGCGGACGCCAAGCTGGAGCGGGCGGAATTGCGCCGGCGGCTGGAGGCGGCGTATCCCCGCGTGGTGGCCATCGAGTGCGGCCCGGCGCGCCTCGGGGCCGTGGCCTTTTGTAGCGGTTCCGGCAACAGCGCGGTGCCCGAGCTGGGGAAGGCGGGGGCGGACACCCTCGTGACTGGCGAGTTGCGCGAAGAGTGGTTCAACCGGGCGCAGGAGGAGGGGCTCAACCTGTACTGCTGCGGGCACTATGCGACCGAGGTCCACGGCGTACGGGCGCTGGCTACGGAGTTGTCGCGCCGCTTCCGCCTGCCGTGGGAGTTTATCGGGACGGACAATCCCCTGTAGGCCATTTGGGACTTTTCCCCGGCCCCAACCTACCTTCTGCTGCCGCGATGAAGACGTTCGCCATCCTCAACGGCCCCAACCTCGATCGCCTCGGCAAACGCGAGCCGGAGATCTACGGCCGCGCGACCCTGGCGGACCTCGAGCGCGCGTTGCGGGCGGAGTTCGAAGCCCGCGTGCGGCTGGAGTTCTTCCAGTCGAACCACGAGGGTGCCCTGATCGACCGCATCGCGGCGTGGGCGGACGCCAAGGTGGATGGGCTCGTGCTCAACGGCGGCGCGTTCACCCACACCAGCGTGGCGCTGCGGGATTCCCTCGCGGGGGCGAAGCTGCCGGCGGTGGAGGTGCACCTGTCGAACCTGTACCAGCGCGAGGAGTTCCGGCACCGGTCCCTGACCGCGCCCCTGTGCCTCGGCGTGATCACGGGGCTCGGCTTCGAGGGCTACCACGCGGCCGTCCGGTTCCTGCTGCAGCGCGGATGAGCGAGCCGGTTCCCTGGCTGGTGTGCCACACCCGCCCCCGGTGCGAGAAGAAGTTCGCCGCGCTGATGCGGGCGGAGGGCTTCGAGCACTACCTGCCGTTGGTGAGCAGCACCCGCCGGTACGGCCCGCGGACGCGGACCTTCACCAAGCCGCTTTTCACCGGGTACGTGTTCGCGGCGGTGCCGGCGGAGCTGAAGTCCCGCATCTACCAGCAGGAGCTCCTGGCGCGGGCGATCGCGGTGCCGGAGCGGGAGAAGTTCCTGCGGCAGCTGGAGGAGGTGCGGCTGCTGGTCGCCTCGGGGCTGGACCTGAGCGTGCGCCCGTTGCTGCGCAAGGGGAAGCGCGCGCGGATCAAGGCGGGCCCGCTGTATGGATTGATCGGCATCGTGGAGAACCCAAATGCGCCACGGGGAATCATCGTGGCGGTGGACGTGCTGCAGCAGGGAGTGCTCGTGACCGTGCCGGTGGAGCAGCTGGAGCCCTTGGATTAGGCGGGACGGAGGGCGGCCACGCGCCGCCAATTTGCGACGCAAAATGGCGAAATCGTCGCCCGTTAGCCGTACCCCAGCCACCCGCCCTTACCGCAGCGCCAGCCAGACCCAATGCCCCACGTGCAGGGTGGCGGCGGTGGCGAGGGCGGCACCAAGGTCGTCCGCCACCACGCCCCAGCCCCCCGGCAAATGCTGGAGGCGACTGATCCCGAGCGGCTTGCGAATGTCGTAGTAGCGAAAGAGGCCGAAGCCCGCGAGTAGCACCAGCAGGGGCGGATGCGAAGCCGCCAACTCCCCCCACCCCAGGAAACACAGGGGCAACGCGATCACCTCATCGAGGATCACGCAGCCCGGATCCTTCCGCCGCAGGCGAGCCTCAGCCTCGCCGCACAGGCCGGCCGCCACCCAGGCCGCCAAGGCGCTCCCCACGAGGAGGGCCCCGATCCCGGCCCCACGGAGGAAGCCCGCATAAAGGAGGACCCCGACCACCGAGCCCCAGGTGCCGGGAGCGGGCAGACGCCGGCCGAGTGGCCCCAGCGTGGCCAGGCCGATGACCAAGCCATCCGGCAGGAACCGGAGCCAAGGGGACCGTACGGCGGCCATCCGGGAATCAGTCCCGCAGCACGTGCCCGTGCCGGCGGAAGTAGGTGATGCCGGAGGTCACGGTCAGGATCGCGGATAAGACAAACAGGATGATCCCGAGCAGCCAGACCCCAGTGAGCCAATGCCGGTCCTGCCCACCGTAGACCTCCCCGAAGTCCTGGGAGAGCATCCGGGCGCCCATCAGCCAGCCGATGGCGTTGAGTTGCACGAAAGTCTTCACCTTGCCGCCGGTGTCCGCCTCGACCACCTGGCCCTTGGTGGCGGCGACCATCCGCAGGCCGGAGACGGCGAATTCCCGGCAGAGGATGCAGAGCAGGAGCATCATCGCGGCGAGGTTGTAGCCGGCGAAGTAATCCCCGTTCACCAGCGCGATCATCACCCCGATCACCAGCACCTTGTCGATCACGCTGTCCATGAACCGGCCGAAGGCCGAGACGATGCCGCGGGCGCGGGCGATCTTGCCGTCGAGCCAGTCCGTGAGGGCGGCGATGATGAACAGCCAGAACGCGAGCGTGGCCGACCACGGGAAGCGGGCGTACATCAGCCCGACGACCGCGAACATCAGCGGGATGCGCGAGAGCGTCAGGAGATTGGGCAAAGTCATAACCGGTGCGGAGGGAATCGGCGCGGGGCCGGGGGTGGCAAGCGCGGAGGGACCAGACGCCGCGCAGCGCCCCGGGTTGCCGGAAATTCCGGCGCGGCGCGGACTCAGAGGCTGACCTTGATCCCGCGACGGAGGTAGGTCGGCACGTCGAGGTCCTGGCCGTCGAAGAGGTTGCGCTCGGTCCGCTCGAACTGACCGCGGGTCTCGATCTCGCCGAAACCGAATTCCTCCTGGGCCACGGGGGCTCCGGGGACGGGCTCGGGGACGGCCGCGGGCGCCGGGGCGGCCGGGGTGGCGGCGACGGGTTCCCGGGCCGGGGCAGCGGCACCCTTGGGGCGGGCGGGCGCAGAGGGGCGGCGGCTGGCGACGTTCCGGCCGCCGAGGTCGCTGGTGCCCACCACGCAGAGCTCCACCCGGCCGGCGAGGTTCTCGTCGATCACCGCCCCCATGATGATGTGGGAATCGCGGCCGAACTGGTCGGTGATCGCGGTCATCACCTCGTTGACCCGGGGGAGGGTGAGGTCGGGGCCGCCGACGATGTTCACCAGCAACCGGTCCGCGCGGCGCGAGAAGTCCGGGGTGTGGAGGAGCGGGCACTGCCGGAGGCTGGCAAGGGCGTCGGCGACGGCGTTCTCGCCGGCCCCCTCCCCCAGCCCGAAGAGCGTCTTGCCGCCCCGCTGCTGGAAGGCCTGGCGGAGGGTGGCGAAGTCGAGGTTGATCAACCCGGTGCGGAACAGCATCGCCCAGAGCGAGCGGACTCCGCGGGCGATCCAGTCGTCGGCGCGGGCGAAAGCGTCGAGTACCGTCTCGTTCTCCCCGGCGGCCTGGAGCAGGACATCGTTGGGCAACGGGATCACCGCGTCGCAGGAGGCACGAAGGGCGCGGAGTCCGTCCTCGGCCTGCTTGAGGCGGCGGCCGCCCTCAAAGCTGAAAGGCAGCGTGACGAAGGCGATCACGAGGGCCCCGGCCTCGGCGGCAATCTCGGCCACAATCGGGGAGGCGCCGCTGCCGGTGCCTCCGCCCATGCCCGTGACCAGGAACACGAGGTCGCAGTCCTTGACCACGGCGGCGATCTTTTCGCGGTCGGATTCGGCGGCCTCGCGGCCGCGCTCCGGATCTCCGCCGGCGCCGAGGCCGCGGGTGACGGTCATCCCGAGGAGGACCTTTTCCTGGACGGGCGAGCTGGCGAGGGCCTGGTGGTCGGTGTTGAGGACCGCGAGGCGGAGGCGCTCGAGGTTCTCCATCTTGAGCCGGTCGACGGCGTTGGCGCCGGCGCCGCCGACGCCGACCAGCTTGATGGCGATGCCGCGGTCCGAGAGCAGCGGCTGCTCGAGGGGAAGTTCGTTCAGGTTCATCGGCGCGCGGGTCAGTCGGCGAAGAGGCGGCGCACCCCGGCGAAGAGGCTGTTCTTGGCGCGGGCGGGGGCGCGGCGTTCGCCGTGGTGGATGATCCCGTAGTAGAGCAGACCGAGGGCGGTGTGATAGCCGGGGTCGCGGAGGTTCGGGCTGATCCAGCCGGGGGCCTCCCCGAGGTGGGCGGGAACCCCGAAGACCCGGGCCGCGGCGGCGGCGAGTCCGGGGAGCTTGGCGGCGCCCCCGGTGAGCACGACGCCGGCGGCGCAGGTCTCCGGGGTGAAGGCGGCGCCGAGGCGCTTGCGCACGACCTCGAGGATTTCCGTCGTGCGGGCCGCGGTGACCTGCTCGATGGCGAGCTGCGGGAACTGGCGGTCGCCGATGGCGAAGTTGCCGTCGAGCCAGACCTTCGCGGAGCGGTCGCGGGCCTGGACCTCGGCGCGGCCGTGGCGGAGCTTAAGCTTCTCGGCCTGCGGGGCGGTGAGGCGGAGGGCGACGGCGAGGTCGTTGGTGAGGTGCTCGCCGCCCACGGCCACCACCCCGGTGGTGTGGGGGGAACCGTCACGGTACAGCGCGAAATCCGTCGTGCCGGCGCCGAGGTCGATCACCAGGACCCCGTGCTGGCGCTCCTCGGCGGAGGTGACCATGTGGCCCGAGGCGAGGCTGGAAAGGACCAGTTCCTCCACCTTCAGGTTGAAGCCCTGGATGACGTGGATGAGGTCGGCCAGCCGCTGCTCCTGACCGTGAACGGTCCAATAGCCGACCTCGAGCCGGTGGCCGACGAGGTCGAGGGGACTGCCGGGGACAAGGCGGCCGTCGACGCGGAAGGGGCGGCGGATGTGGTGGACCACGGAGCGGCCGAGGGGCAGCTGCTTGGCCTTGGCGAGTTCGCAGACCGTGGCGACGTCGCCGGCCTCGACGAGGTTGTCGGAGGCCTTCACGTTGACCGCGGCCTCGTTGTAGAAGCCCTCGAGGTGGCCGCCGCTCTGGGCGAGGAATACCCCGGCGATCCGCTCGCCGGCGTCGCGCTCCGCCTGCTCGAGGGCGGCGTGCGTGCAGTCGCTGGCCGCGCGGTAGTCGACCACGGCGCCCTTGATGATCCCGCGGGCGGGGACCTCGGCGCGGCTGATGATGGCCAGTTCGCGGCCGGTGTACTCACCGACGATGACGGTGACCTTGGAGGTGCCGATCTCGACGGCACCGATGTGGTAGGGGCGTGAGCTCAAGGGAGGTTCAGCGCTGCGGGAAGGAATCGAGGGAGAAGCGGCCGGGCGCGGCGGCAGGCGAACGCGGCGCGGCCGCGGCCTCCCCCGGCGGCGTCACCATCACCGGCACGTTCCGGCCGAGCGTCAAGTCGATGCGCGCGTTTGAGCCAGGTTCGCGGCGGACGCGGGTCGCGAGGTAATCGAGCGTGGCCAGTTGCACGAAGAAATCGCGGGCGGCGCTGAAGACCACCGTCGCGCCGTCCCGCGTCTGGACCTCGATCTCGCGGTCGGAGGCGAGCCGGGCGAGGGACAGGGAGGTCCAGGTCCGGTAAAGGGGCATCGCCGCGTACTGGGCATCGGCCAGGAGCTGGGCGACGGCCGCCATCCCGGGGATCGGGCGGAAACCGTCGCCGGCGGGATGGAGGGCGAGCCCGGACAGCCACGGGAGGGTGGCGAGCGCGGCCGGATCCTGGTTCACGCCGGGAAAGACGACGCCGTCGGAGGCGACCAGCAGGTCGCGGGCCTCCCCGTTGCGCTCAACGCGGATCCGGGCGACCGGCGAGCGCTCCGCGAGGCGGACGGCGAGCACGTCGGGGAACTGGCGCGTGAGCGTGGCGGAGACTACCTGGGGATCGGCGAGCAGGCGGGCGCGCAGGACCTCGAGGTCGAGCTCCATCAGGGTGGCCGCCGGGGGCAGCGCGAGCGTGCGGCGCAGCCACTCGAGATCGAGCACCCCGCCGGCGGTCGTCGCCAGCTCGAGGCGGCGGAGCGGGACGGAGCGGGCCACGTCGGGCACCCGCGCGGGATCCCGGCTGAGGGCTCCGACGGTGAACCAAGCGAGTCCGCCGAGACCCGCAACGGCCCCGGCCAACAGGAGCGCGCGCACGGTCTGCCGCAGGCGGCGCCAGCGGCCGCCGCGCGACATCACCCGTGGGCTGACCGGCTGGGGAATATCCCGCCAGCTGCGGATGCCATCGGAATCTGGCAGCGCGCGCGCCATCGTCAGCCGGCGCCCCGCCGGGAGGCGAACCGCTCCAGGGCGGGGGCGACGAGGGCTTGGACCAGCCCGGTGAAGTCGAGGCCGGTGCAGCGGGCGCTCATCGGCAGGAGGCTCGTCTCCTTCATCCCGGGCAGCGTGTTGATCTCGAGCAGGCAGGGTCCGGCGGCTTCCAGGATGAAATCCACCCGGGCGTAATCGCGACAGCCGCAGGCCCCGAAGGCGGCCTCGGCGGCCCGCTGGACGGCGGCGGTTTCCTCCGTCGTGAGCGGGGCGGGGGCGAAATACTCGGTCATCCCGCGGGTGTACTTGCTGGTGAAATCGTAGACGCCCGAGCGGGGCCGGATCTCGACCACCCCTAGTGCCCGCCCCTTGAGTACCCCCACGGAGAGTTCCCGGCCGGAAAGGCGCCGCTCCGCCAACCAGTCTCCGGCGCTGATCCCGGCGAGCGCCGCGGCGATTGCCTCCGGACCCTCGGGGAGGCTGAGTCCGACGCTGCTGCCCTCGGCATTCGGCTTGAGCACCACGCGCGGGCCGAGCCGGGCGACCAGTTCCGCGGCCGCGGGACGCGTGGCCGCCGTGAAGGTGACTCCCTCCGCCACCCGAACGCCGGCCGCGGCGGCCCGGGCTTTGGTGGCGGACTTGTCCATCGTGAGCGCGCTGGCCGCGGCATCGCAGCCGGCGTACTCGATCCCGGCCGCGTCCAGCAGCCGCTGCATCCCGCCGTCCTCCCCAAAGGTCCCGTGAAGCGTGGAGAAGACCACGTCGCGCGCCGGATCGAGCCCGGGGGGCAGGGCGGCGGAGGTGACCTCGACGAGGCGCGTGGGAAAGGCGCGGGCGAGCGCAAGGGCGCTGGCCCGGCCGGAGCCAAGCGAGACCTCACGTTCCGCGGAGATGCCGCCGGCCAGGACGGTGATGATCGGCGCGTTCACAGGTAGTCCTCCCACCGCCGACCGAAAAGCAGCACCTCGGGCTGCAGTTCAACCCCCTTTTGTTCCCGGACCGCGGCGCGCACCCGCCGGACGAGGGCCAGCACCTCGGCGGCCGTCGCCCCCCCGTGGTTGACGATGAAGTTGGCGTGGATCCGCGAGACCTCGGCGGCGCCCTCGCGGAGCCCCTTCAGCCCGCATTGGTCGATCAGGCGCCCCGCGGAATCCCCCGCCGGGTTCTTGAACATGCACCCCGCGCTGGCCTCGCGGGGCTGCGACTCCTGGCGCTTGCGCCGGTAAACGTCGATCTGGCGGGCGATGTCCTCGGCCGGCGCGTTCGCCGCGGCGCCGGCGCGCAGGCGGGCGCCGAGAGCGATGGCGTCCCGCAGTTCGCGGCAGTGCCGGTAGTCGACGTGGAACGCCGCGCGCGGCAGGCGGGCGATCTCGCCCTCGGGTGACATCAATTCCACCTCCTCAACCCGGTCGAACATCCAGCCGCCCATCGCGCCGGCGTTCATCCGGAGCGCGCCGCCGACGGTGCCGGGGATGCCTTCGAGGAACTCGAAGCCGGCGAGTCCGGCCTTGGTCGCGAGGCCGCAGAGTTGCTTCAGCCGCAGGCCGGCGCCGGTCCAGACCGTGCCGTCCCCACCCGTGGTGAAGGCGCTCCACGCCGGACCCTCCAGGGCGATCACCACGCCGTCGACGCCCGCATCGGGCACGAGGAGGTTCGAGCCCCGGCCGAGCGGCAGGAACGGCACGCCGGCGGTACGGAGCAAGCGGAGGGCGGCGGCGAGCGCGGCGGGGTCGGCGGGTTCCAGGAAGATCCGGGCCGCACCGCCCACCTGGAGGGTGGTGCGGCGCCCCAGCGGCTCCTCCCGCCGGACGCGGGAGGCGGCACCCAGCGCGGCGGCCAGGTCGGTGGCGAGGGCATCCCAATCGCGGGCGGGAGAGGCGGTGGGGGCGGTGGACATCAGGCGACGGGCGCGGCGGCGGCGGGTGATGGGGCGGAGGCGGCGAGCGCCTCGAGGTCGGGCAGGAGCTCCTCCCAGCGGAGGGCGGCGTCCGCGGCGGCGAGCCGCGCGCCGTATTCCGCGAGGGTGGCGGGGGCGGCCAGCACTTGCAGCACCCGGGGCAGGAGCGCGGCGAGGCCCGCCTGCGGGACCACCTCGCCGCCGCCGAGGAGGGCGAAGTGCTCCGCGTTGGCCGCCTGGTGGTCATCCGCCGCCTGCGGGAAGGGCACCAGCAGCGCGGGGGTCTGGCAGCGGATCAGTTCCGCGAGCGTGCCGGCGCCGGCGCGGGACACCACCAGGTCCGCGGCCGAGAGGAGCGCGGCCATCTGGTCGCAAAACGGCAGGAAGACGGCCCGTGGTCCGCCGGGTGGCAGCACCTCGCCGCCGCCCTCCTTGCCGGGACCGGTGATTACCAGCAACTGCACGCCGGCGGCGGCGAGCGCCGGGCGCTGCGCGGAGGCCCATGCGTTGAGGGCGGAGGCGCCCTGGCTCCCGCCGAGCACGGCGAGCAACGGGCGAGCGTCATCAAAGCCCCAGCCGGCCCGGGCGGCGGCGCGGGGGAGCCGCTGGATTTCCCGACGCACGGGCATCGCGGCGGGGCGGACGACGGCCGGATCGAGGGCGGGCAAATTGATCCCGGGGGGCAGGTAGACGCGGCGGGCCCAGCGGCCCAGCAGCCGCACCGCGCGCCCGGGCACGCGATTGGACTCGTGCAGGGCGCAGGGAATGCCCCGGAGCCGGGCCCACAGCAGCGCCGGCGCGCTGGTAAAGCCGCCGAAGCCGACGACCGCGTCCGGCGCCTCCCGCCGGAAGACGCCGCGGCAGAAGGCGAGCGCCCTTGCCTGCGAGACCACGAAACGAACGAACGCGACCGGGCTCAGTCCGAGGCCGGCCCCGGGCATCGCGGCGAACCGGAGCTTGGGGTACCGGGCCCCGAGGCGGGCGTCCACCTGCTTGCGGCTGATCAGGATGAGGCAGTCGTGCCCGCGCTCCAGGAGCGCCTCGGCGACGGCGATGCCCGGGGCCAGATGCCCGCCCGTGCCGCCGGCGGCGATCAGGAAACGGCTCACGCGCGGACCTCCCGCATCGCGCCCGCCCCGGCCGGCAGGCCCGCGCGGCCCCAGCGGCGCTGGCTATTGAGGATGATGCCCAGCAGCAGCCCCATCAGCAACAGGTTCGAAAGCCCGGCGCTGATAAACGGCAGCGACATCCCCTTGGTCGGCAGCACGGCGGTCACGACCCCGACATTGATGATCGCCTGAACGCAGATCAGCAGGAGGCTGCCGAGCACCAGCAGGAAATGGAACAGGCTGGGCGCGCGCCGCACGTGGATCAGGCCGGCGATCAGGATCACCGTGAAGCACAGCACCACGGCGAGGGTGAAGAACAGCCCCAGTTCCTCGCCCACCACGGAAAAGATGTAATCGGTGTGGGCTTCCGGCAGGTAGCTGAGCTGCTGGCGGCCCTGGCCCAGCCCGGCCCCCTCGATCCCGCCGGCGGCGAACGCGGCCAGGCCCTGGCGCAGCTGGTACGATTTCTCCTCGCTCAGGAACTCCGTCATCCGGCGCAGGCGGTTCGGATTGTGGATCACGGCGACCGTGAAGAGCGCGACCACCCCGGCGAGCGAGGGCCCGAGGTACCGCCAGCGCGCGCCCGCCAGGAACATCAGCACGAGGCCGACCGCGATCATCAGCGCGGACACCCCGAAGTCCGGTTCCAGCAGGGTGAGAAAGGCGAAGGCGCCGATGATCAACCCCGGATAGATGAAGCCGCGCTTGAACTCGCCCATGCGCGTCTGGTTCAGGGCGAGGTAGTGGGCGAGGCAGAAGACGAGCCCGAGCTTGGCGAACTCCGACACCTGGAAGCGGAACGACCCGTAGCCCAGCCAGCGCCGGCTCCCGTTCACGCTGATGCCCACCACCAGCACCAGCGCCAGCAGGACGAGGCACGCGCCGCCGATCCACCAGGCGTAGCGGCGCAGGTAATCGAGGTTCAACCGGCTGGCGATGAAGCAGAGGACCCCGGCGGCCAGCAGGCCGATCAGCTGCTTGTTCAGGTAAAAGTAAGGCCCCTTCTTGAAGCCCGCGCTGGCGCTGAAGAGGATCGTCAGCCCGAGCGCGACCAGCGCCAGCGCGCAGAGCAGGATGATGTTCGCCGGGTTGATCAGCGACGCCGCACGCGCGCGGCGGGAGACGGTGGCCTGGGCGGGAGCGACCACGCCGGAGGGCTCAGGGCTTCGGGGCCGGGCTGACCGGACCGTCGTCGATGCGGATCACGGGAACCGCCGGCGCGGGCTCCGGCGCAAGGACCGGCACGGCCGGAGGCGCCGCCGGGGCGGGCGTGGGGGCGGAGGCAGTCGCCGGCGTGGCGGGGGCCGCCGGAGCCTTCGCCGCCTTGCCGCCGACCGCCTGCCAGCCGGGAATGATCAACTCGGTGCCGGCCCGGATCCGGGCGGGGTCCGTGATGCGGTTGGCCACGGCGATGTCCGCCGAGCGGACCCCGTAATTGCGGGCGATCACGCCCAGCGTCTCCCCGCTCTGGACCACGTGGCGGACGCCGTCCGCCGCGACCTTCGGGGTGGGCGCCGGCTCAGCGGCCTTCGGGGCGGCGACCCCGCCGGTGGAGGGAGCCCCCGGGGCAACCGGCGCCGACTTGGACGGAATCACGAGCTTGCGGCCGGGCTGGAGCGCCGCGTTGGCCGCGAGGCCGTTGGCGGCGGTGAGGTCGGCGACCGCCAGCTTGTGCCGGCGGGCGATCGTCCAGAGGCTGTCCCCGGGCCGCACCACGTAGGTGGCGGCGGGGGTGACCTCGGCGACCTTCTCGGCCGCCAGCGCGCCGGCGACCGGCGTGCCCGGCCGGGTTGGGATAAACCGGACCGTGGCCGGGGAAAGGTCCGCGGGGGCCGGGGCCGCGGTCGCCATCGCGCCCGCGGGCGGGGGCGTGACGGGCGCGTTGACCGGGCGGACCGACTCGGGCGGAGAGACGTAGACCCCGGCGCGGGCAGCCGGAGCCGGCGGGGGCGGCGGCGCGTCGGCGGAGCGGAGCACGGTGTCGCTCGGAACGGGCGGCGCCTTCACCGCCGTGCTGCAGCCGGGATTGGCGAGGATGACGAGGAGGGCGAGGGCGTGGACGCCCGCGACGAGGCCGAAGACCCGGAGCAGTTTCATAGGGAGCGGAGTTGCCGGTAGCAGGGCAGGAAGGAGCGACGTTGGACGTCCCGAGGTGAGGACGAACGCAGCGCGAGGGCAAGCGGGACCCTCAACCGCGGCAGGAAAATCCGGGGGGAGGGTCGGGCCGCGGGAGGCACGGGGAAAGGAGACGGGGCCGGGGGCATCGGTTCAGCGGAGCTTGAGGGTGGCGAGGCTGGCGAGCGCGCAGCCCAAGGAGAGAATCCAGAAGCGGAGCACGACCTTGGTCTCGGGCCAGCCGCGCTTCTGGAAATGATGGTGGATCGGGGCCATCAGGAAGACGCGTCGGCCCTCGCCATAACGCCAGCGGGTCGCCTTGAACCAGCCCACCTGGATCATCACCGAGAGCGCCTCGACCACGAAGACGCCGCCCGCGATGACCAGCGTCAGCGGCTGGTGGATCATGAAGGCCATGATCCCGAGCAGACCGCCGAGCGCGAGGGACCCGGTGTCGCCCATGAAGACCTCCGCCGGATGCGAATTGTACCAGAGGAAGGCCATGCAGCCGCCGATCAGGGCACCGCAGATGACCGTGAGCTCACCCGTCCCCGGCACATGGCTGATCAGCAGGTATTCGGAGAGGAAGACGTGGTCGGCGAGATAGGCCATCACCGCGAACACGAGGGCCACCGTGATGGTGCAGCCGGTCGCCAGTCCATCGAGGCCGTCGGTGAGGTTGATCGCGTTGCTGAAGCCGACGACCCAGAGGTAGAGCAGCAGCAGCAGCAGCCACCAGGGCATGGACGGGATGACCGCGTGTTTGACGAAGGGCACCCAGAACTCGCGGATCTTCCCCGCGCTGAGCGGGTGCCAAAGCAGCAGGGCCAGCGCCAGCAGCGTGGCGCCGCTCTGCCACGCGATCTTCTCCCAGCCGGAGATGCCGTCGCGGCTGCGGCGCCGGACCTTGAGCAGGTCGTCCCGGAAGCCCGGGACGGTCAGCGCCGCGTAGACCAGCAGGCTGACGAGGACCCAGATGTTGGGCGTGGCCCAGAGCAGCCCGCTGATGAGGACGGGCAGGCAGATGATCAGGCCGCCCATCGCGGGGGTGTGCTTCTTGTCGAAATACGTGGCCCCGAGGGCGCCGGTCCGGTCGTCGATGTAGCCCTGCCCGAACTTCCACGCCCGGAAGACGCGGATCAGCCGCGGTCCGAAGAGGAAGCCGAGCCAGAGCGCGGTGATCGCCGCGAGCATCGTGCGGACGGTGATCGACCCGAACAGCCGCAGCGGTCCGAAGTAGTCCTCGTACTGGGCGAGGTAGCTAAGCATGGGCGTCGCTCCCCTCCCCGGCCGGCAGCACTCCCTCCAGGGCGTAGCGTCGGCTGCCCTTCAGCAGCACCGCGCCCGGCCAGGCCGCGAACTCCGCCGCCGCCGCGGCCAGGGTCTCCAGCACGGCGCCACTCTCCGGAGAGGCCCCGGCCGCGCGCAGGCCCTCGATCACCGCCACCGCCTCGGTGCCCAGCACGCGCACCCGGTCGCCGGGCCGCAGCAGCGGGGCCAGCCGTGCCCCCAGCTCGCGATGATGGCGGCCGGCATCGGCTCCGAGCTCCTCCATGCACCCGAGCAGGTACAGCCGCGGCTGGGCCGCCGGCGCCTGAGCCGTGAACCCGGCGAAAGCATCGGCCATCGAGGCGGGATTCGCGTTGTAGCAATCGAGGTAGACAAATCGTCCACCGATCTCCCGGACCTCGGCCCGCAGGCGGGCCGGACGCCAGGCCGCGAACCGGGCGGCCAGCTCCGCGTCCGGCTCCCCGAGCTGACGGGCCACAGTGAGCGCGAGGGCCGCGTTGCGGGCGAGTCCCGGGGTCACCGCCCGGCAGCGGAACTCCGCCGGGGGCGCACCGCCTCCCTCCAACCGCAGGCGCGTGCCCCTGGCGTCGATGCCAGGCGTGCAGACGACGCGTCCCGGACCTGGCTCGCCCCCGGCGGCCACCACGATGCGGCGACCCGGCAAGGCGGCGAAGACGGGCCACGCGGCGACCTCCTCGGGGAAAACCATCAACCCGCCGGGGCGGATCCCGGCCGGGAGCCGCGATTTTTCCCGGGCCACCCCCTCGAGACCGCCCAGCTCCTGCAGATGAGCCGGTCCGACGAGGGTGATGATGGCGACGTCCGGCGCGATCATCGCGGCCAGGCGCTCCATCTCGCCGGGCACGCTGATCCCCGCTTCGATCACGGCGACGCGGTCGCGGGCCGGGTCGAGCCGGGTCAGCGTCAGGGGCACGCCGAGCTCGTTGTTGAAATTACCCTCGGTGGCGGCGACGCCGCGCGCCGCGGCACCGAGGAGGAGGGCGAGCAGGTCCTTGGTGGAGGTCTTGCCCGCACTCCCGGAAATTCCCACGACGGCGCCGGCAAACCGCCGACGGTGCTCCCGCGCGATCGCCTGCCAGGCCCGCAGAGGATCGCCCACCACGAGCTGGGCGAGTTCCACCGCCGGCTGCGGCCGGGCGACCAGCGCCGCCACCGCCCCCGCCGCGGCCGCCGCCGGAAGGTAGTCGTGGCCGTCCCGCTGCGCCCCCGGCAGCGCCACGAAGACGCTGCCCGGCCGCAGACGCCGGGAATCGAAGTGAAATTCCCGCAAGGGCCCTTCCGGCGGCCGCGTCCAGCGACCACCCGTCCAAGCCACCAAATCCGAGGGGTTGAACCCGCCGCTCACCGCCCGAACCTCCCGCCCACCCAGTCGCGCACCAGGCGCCGATCATCGCACGGCACCGCGACCTGCCCGATCCGCTGGAAGGCCTCCGCCCCGCGCCCCGCGACCACCACTGCGTCCCCCGGGCGCGCCCAGTCCAACGCCGCGGCCACGGCGGCCCGGCGATCCGGCACGCAGCGGATGGCTCCCGGGAGCGTGGCGCCCCGCAGCATATCGCCCAGGATCCGCTCCAGCGGTTCGCCCCGGGAATTGCCCGCCGTGAGCACGACCAAGTCCGCCCCCTGCTCGGCGATCCGGGCGATCGCCGGACGGGGCGACGGATCGCACTCGCCGGGGCAACCCACCACCAGCGCCACCCGTCCGGGAGTACGCGACCGGACCAAGCGGAGGAAATGCGCCAGCCGCTCCGGCCGGTCGGCGGCGTCGACCCAGACGTCGAAACCCCCGGGCACCGCGACCGGTTCGCCCCGGCCCGGCACCGGCGGCAGGTCCCGCAGGCGCTCGGCGACGATTGCCGGGGCCACGCCCCGCTCCAACGCGGCCCGGGCGGCGAACTGCAGTGGGGCGCCCAGAGCCCGCAGGCCGGCCGGGAGCGGAGCCGCGAAGTCCCCCCCCGCCCACGCGAACCGCAGGTTATGGGAGGGCGCCGGAGTCGCCGAAAAGCCCTCCGCGGCCGCGACCCGCAGATCGAGCCGGGAGGCCCAGGTGACGTCGGCCAACCACCCCTCCTCGGCGCTAATGGTCGGAAGCTCGATCACGGCGCCGGAGCAACCGGCGTCCCGCATCTGCGCCAGCAGGGCGTGGAATTCGAGGGGGCCGGGGATCGCGGCGGGCAGGATCCGGGAACCGAGATCGTGATGCACGGAACTGAGCAGACCGAGTTCCGCCGGCGCGCCCAGCAGGCCCCGCAGCAGGTGCGCGACGGTCGTCTTGCCGTGATCCCCTTCCACCGCGTGGAGGCGCAGGGCGGCGTCCGGGTGGCGGAAGAAGCGGCGGGCCACGCCCGCCAGCGCGCGAAGTGGATCGAGCACCTGAACGACGGTCAGGCCGCGGCCCAGCGCGACGCGGGGCCGGCGCGGACCGACCACCGCCACGGCGCCGCGGGCCACCGCCTCGTCGAGTCCGGAGCGCGCGGCGCCGGCCGGCGTGACATCGAAGAAGATGCTGCCCGCCACCACCTGCCGGGCATCCGCGGCCAGCCCCGCGATGGGGCGGTCCAGCGGACCCACGGCCGCGCCGCGCTGCTCGGGCGTGAGCAGGTCGCCGAGCCGGGTGCGGCGGGCCGCGGCGCGGGCGGCGGGCGGCGGCAACCGACGGCCGAGTCCAAACGGAGGCGAGAGGAGCAGACCGCTCATCGCGCGCCTCCCTCGTGACGGGCCACCAGCAGCGCCGGGACCGCCGCGGCGCCCGCGCGGATGTCGAGGATGGGGATCAGGCGCTCACCGATCCGCTTGAAGGAAGGCGCCGCGACGGTGCGCCCGTAGGCCACCCCGCCCGGGGCCTTATGGTCGGCATCGTCCACGATCACCGTGATCACTACCTTGGGCCGGGCCGCGGGGAAGAAGCCCGAGAACGAGGCGATGTGGTGCTTCTTCGACCACTGGCCGTCGACAAACTTCTGGGAAGTTCCGGTCTTCCCCGCCACGTCGAACCCCTCGATCGCCGCCTCGAGCGCGGTGCCGCCCTTGCGGGTGACCCCGACGAGCATCGCCGCGACCTGGGCGGCGGTGCGGGGCGAGACGGCCCGTCCGATCTCCGTCCGGCCATAGCGGTAGACGGTCTCATTGGCAGAGTCGCGGATCTCGCGGATCACCTGCGGCCGCAGCAGGACGCCGCCGGCCGCGATCACCGCCATCGCCTGGTGCATCTGCAGCACCGTCGAGGAGACCGAGTGTCCCATCGGGATGCGGGTGATGTCGATCGGGTACCAGCGCCGGTGCGGATGCAGGATGCCCGCGACCTCACCGCCGACCGGGAAGCCGAGCTTCGAGCCGAAGCCGAAGGCGCGGGCGTAGCGCTCCAGGCGCTCCTCGCCGAGCATCATGCCCAGCTGCGCGGCGCCGCGGTTGCTCGAGTGGCTCAGGATTTCCCCGATCGTGAGGTTGCCCATCTTGTGGTCCTCCGCCGGCAGCGACAGCATCCGGCCGCGGTGCGCCATCCGGTCGACCGTGCAGTCGAGGACGGTCAGCGGGGTGACGAGCCGCTCCTCCAGGGCCCCCGCCGCCGGCACGATCTTGAACACCGAGCCCGGATCATAGATGTCCGCGACGGCCGCGTTCTTCATCCGGGCCTCCTCCGCCTTCGGCACCCGGTTGAATTCGTTCAGGTTGAAGGAGGGGTAATTCGCGAGGGCCAGCACGAACCCGTCCAGGTCGCTGACCACGATCGAGGCCTTGCGGGGCTCGAAGCGCGCCGCGAGCTGCGCCAGCTCCTGTTCGACGATGTCCTGCACCGTGGAGTCGATCGATAGCACGACGCTGTACCCGTCGCGGCGCGGCACCTCGCGGGAGGCGAACTGGGGCAGTTCCCGGTTGCGCCCGTCGCGCTCCCCCACCCGCCAGCCCTGCTGTCCGCGCAGGTAAAAATCCGCGTACGCCTCGATCCCGGCCGCCGCCTGGTGCTCGCGGTTCACGTAGCCGATCACGTGCGCCGCGAGCTCGTTGCTCGGGTACACCCGCCGGTAGTGCCGGATCCCATAGACGCCCCGGATGTCGAGCCGCCGGACGCGCTCGTAGAGGGATTCGGAAACGTCCTCCCGCAGCTTGACCCACGTGATGGGCCGCTGTTCGTCCTCGCCGCCGCGGTCCGCGGGCAGGGTGAACGGAATCGGCGCCTCCCCGGCGTCGTCGCCCTCCTCGCCGCGGGCGCCGGCGCGCCGGAACCGCGGCTGGAAGCGCTCGCGCAGCTCGGTCTCCGGCAATTCGATGAGCGCCGCCAACTCCGCCCACTTGCGCTGGTCCCGCGGCAGCAGCGAGTGCGGATCCACGCCCAGCACGATCTCGGAGCGGCTAGTTGCGAGGCGGGCGCCGCGGGCGTCCAGGATGTCGCCGCGCCGGGCCGCCTCCGGGATGAGCATCGGCCTCACCTTGGCCAGCGGCTTCAGCAGGGCGTCGCGATCGACGACGTGCAGCCAGACCAGCCGCACGGCGAGCGCCGCCTGGCACAGCAGCAGGAAGCTGCCGAGCAGGACCATCCGGCCGCTGGAGGCGAATCCCTTGGACATCGCTCAGAACCCCGGCAGGGAAACCCGCAGCGCGACCCCCGGCGCCGCCCCGTCGGCCAGCACCCCCGCGTTGGCGCGGCGCGCGAGGCGCTCGACCACGTTGTCCGTCACGTGCACGACCGGGATCTGGTTCATCGGCACGAGCCCGAGGCCCAGCGCGCTGTTCAGGTGCCGGAGCTTGTCGGACGCCTGCTCGGTCTCGATCTGCGTGCGCGTCTCATCGATCAGCCGGTCGTAGCGCGCGATCTGCGCGGCGAGGTCGCGGTTGGCCTTCGCGGTGGCGGAGATCTGCTGCCGCATCCACACCGTGACGAGCCCGGCGGAGCCGCCGAGGCCGATGGTGACCAGCACCCAGACGACCAGCTGGTTGACGAAGGCGGAGGAGTTCTTTCTCACGGCGGAAAAATCAGAAGCGGCGGAGGGCGCGGAGCTTCGCGGACCGGCTGCGCGGGTTGGCGGCGATCTCGTCCTCGCCCGGCGTGATCGGCCGGCGCGTCAGCGGTTCGGCCGACGCCGTGCGCAGGTCCTGGGGGGTGGCGTCGTCCGCGCTCTCGGGCTGGCCGCACATCCGGCGGCAGAACTGCTTCACCGGCCGGTCCTCGAGGGAATGGAAGCTGATGACCGCGAGCACGCCCCCGGAGGCGAGGCGGGCGAAGGCCTCGGGCAAAGCGCGCTCGAGGGCCCCCGTCTCGTCGTTGACCGCCATCCGGATGCCCTGGAACGAACGGGTGGCCGGATGGATGCGCGACGCGTGCCGGACCGGGGCGGGGATGGCGTCCGCGATGAGGGCGGCGAGGGAGCCCGTGCGGGCCAGCGCCCCGGAGCCGCGCGCGGCGCGCAATGCCCGCACGACGCGGCGCCACTGCGGCTCCTCGCCGAGGTCGCGGATCGCCCGCACCAGCATCTCCTCGGTCGCGGTCTCCAGCCAGACCCCGGCGGGCACGCCGGAGCGGGGGTCCATCCGCATGTCAGCGGGGGCGTCCTGCCGGAAGGAGAAGCCCCGCGCAGCGTCATCGAGCTGGAACGAGGAGACGCCCAGGTCGAAGAGGATGCCCTGGAAACCGGAAGACGTGAGTTCCCGCAGCCGGCCGAAGTCGAGGTCCACCAGTTCGAGGGCGCCGGGGAAATCCCGGACCAGGGGTTCCGCCCGCTCCCGCGCGGCGGGATCGCGGTCCAGCGCCACCACGCGCACGCCGGGAGCCGCCGCCAGCAGGGCCCGCGTGTGGCCCCCGCCGCCGAAGGTGCAGTCGAGGAACCGGTCCCCGGCACGCGGCGCGAGCAAGGCCATCACCTCGCGGAGCAGGACGGGCTGGTGTCCGGGGGGCATCACCGTAGGAGGGGGTTCAACGACCGCCGGGGGCATCGCAGCCTCCTCTCCCCGCCGGCGTCGGCCGCGCCAGCAACCGCAGCCGCAGGATCGCGCGCGGGCGCGGGTTCACCGGGCCCGGAGACAGGGCGGCGCGGGGGGATGCGGCGGGGCAAACTGGAAGGGGGCGGCGCATCTCAGATGTCCATCTGGCGCATCAGGTCGCCGAAGTGTTCGCCCGCGGAGCGCGCCTCCTCCTGCTGCCAACGCGCCGGGCTGTAGAGGTTGAACTTGGTGAGCGTGCCCACGAGCACCACCTCGCGCTCGAGGCCGGCGTGCCGCAGCAACTCGGCGGAGAGCCCGATGCGGCCGGCCTTGTCGAAGGAAAAGTCCTGCGTTTGGGAGAAGAACCGTGCGGCGAACGCCTGCGCCTTCGCGTCGCTCATCTTCATCCCCGAGATCTTGGCGTGGAGCACCTCGACCTCCCGCGGCGGCAGCACCGCGATGTAGCCGTCGGGATGGGGCGTGGCGAGGAACCGGTCCTCCGCGGCGTGGGCGTGGCGCCACGCGGACGGCAGCGTCAACCGGCCCTTGTCGTCCAAGGAATGCCGGAAGAGCCCGGTGTAGAAGGTGTTGCCCGCAAGCGCCACGAAAGGGGGAAGTTAATGCAAAATCAGGGCAGATTGCCCCAAGACGCCCCATTTCAACCCATTTCGCCCCACTTCGGTCAAGCCTTTCCCCACCGGAACCCCCCGGAAGTTATTCACTTACTCACACCTGACCGCCGCGGTCAGCCGAGGCGCGCGCGCCGGGAAGTCGGTTTGGCGTTTGCCTTGGGCGCCGCCGCCGCTTCGGTCGGCGGGTGCACACGCCCGTGAACATCCAGCTCATCGGAGACGAGGTCGCGATCGCCTGGGACGACGGGGTGGAGTCCTATTTCCGGCCGGAGCGGCTGCGCGCGGCCTCGCCGAGCGCGGCGAACCAAGGGGAGCGGGACATTTTGGGGAACCGTTACGGCGGGGATGGCCCGCGGGAGTTTCCCGGGGTGAAGGTCACGGACTGGGAGCGGGTGGGCAATTACGCGGTGCGCTTCGAGTTCAGCGATGGCCACCGCACCGGTTTGTACGCCTACGATTACCTGCGGGCGCTGCCGGCCTGAGCCGGCTTTGGGTTGCCACCGCCGCGCGCGGTCGGCTTCCTCCCCTGCCCGCATGAGCCTGCCCGCCTTCCCTCCCCGCACCACGCCGGCCGAGATCGAACTCGGCCGGACCCTGCAGCCCAAGTTCGGGCCCGATGGCCTGATCCCGTGCATCACGCAGGACGCCCACAGCGGCGAGGTCCTGATGTTCGCCTTCATGAACGCGGAGTCCCTGGCCCATACGCTGCGCACGCGGAAGGCGACCTACTGGAGCCGCTCGCGCCAGAAGCTCTGGGTCAAGGGCGAGGAGTCCGGCAACACGCAGGAGGTCCGGGAGCTCCGCACTGATTGCGACCAGGACGTGCTGCTGCTGAAGGTCGAGCAGCGGGGCGCCGCCAACGCGAGCTGCCACAACGGCTACCGCTCCTGCTTTTACCGGCGCGTCGAGGACCTCGACGCGGCGGCGGCGGGCGCGCCGAAGCTCGTGTTTACCGGGGAGCGCCTGTTCGACCCGGCGCTCGTCTACAAGCGCGCCTGAACCCGCGATGAGCCCGCTCGAAGCGGCGTTCGACCCGGAGCGGTTCCGGCGCGACGGCCACGCGGTGGTCGATCTGCTGGCCGGACTGCTGGCCGACGCCCAGGCGCGGCGCGGAGCCGTGCTGCCGCCGGTGGATCCCGCCGGCGAGCTCGCGCACTGGCGGCGCCGGATGGCGGAGCCCCCCGGGGCCCTCGTCGATTTCCTGCGGGAGTTCGCCGCGCGCTCGATCCAGCTGCACCACCCGCGTTACGTGGGCCACCAGGTCTGCGCGCCCGCCCCGGCCGCCGCCCTCGCCGGGCTCGCAAGCGAGCTCCTCAACAACGCGATGGGCGTCTACGAGATGGGCCCCGCCGCCAACGCGCTCGAACGCTGGGTGGTCGAGGCCACCGCCGGGCTCCTCGGCTGGCCCGCGGGCGCCGGGTTCCTCACCTCGGGCGGCACCCTCGCCAATCTCACCGCGCTCCTCGCCGCCCGGAACCGGCGGCTCGGTCCCGCCGCCCTCGAGCGCGGCACCGCCCCCGACTGGGCCGTGCTCGCGTCCGAGGAAAGCCACTACTGCACCGCCCGGGCGGTGCAGGTGATGGGCGGCGGGCGCGAGGGACTCGTCACCGTGCCCACCGACGACCGCTTCAAGCTCCGCCCGGAGCTGCTGCCCGCGGCGCTCGCGGAGGCGCACCGCCGCGGCCGCCGCCCCTTCGCGGTGGTCGCCTCGGCCTGCTCCACCTCCACCGGGAGCTACGATGACATCGGGGCGATCGCGGACTTCTGCGCGCGGCACGGGCTCTGGCTGCACGTGGACGGGGCCCACGGGGCGGCCGCGGCCTTCTGTCCGGAACTGCGCGACCGCCTCGCGGGCATCGAGCGCGCGGACTCCGCGGTGGTGGATTTCCACAAGCTGCTGCTCAACCCCGCCCTCGCCACCGCCGTGCTGTTCCGCCAGCCGGGCGACGCGTGGGCGGCCTTCAACCAGGAGGCGCAGTACCTGTTCGACCCCAGCGCGGAGGAACCGTGGTGGGACAGCGGCCGCCGCACCTTCGAGTGCACCAAGCTCAGCCTCAGCCTGCGGATCGCCGCGCTCTGGCGCGGGGGCGATC
The DNA here is from genome assembly GCA_027485815.1 of Opitutaceae bacterium. Lineage (GTDB taxonomy): Bacteria > Verrucomicrobiota > Verrucomicrobiia > Opitutales > Opitutaceae > ER46. The sequence goes on along the minus strand of JAIXQE010000089.1, from coordinate 4,461 downwards.
CGGCACTCTTCGCGGAACACGTGCGCCGGGCGCACCGGCTGGCCCGGGACTTCGCCGCCCTCATCCGCGAGCGCCCCGGTTTCGAGGTCGCGGTGGAACCCGAGTCCAACATCGTCTGCTTCCGCCGCACGCTCTCCGGCGCCGCGCCCGCGGCCATCGACGCCCTGAACGAGCGCGCCCGCACGCGGATCCTCGCGGACGGGAGCCACTATCTGGTGCAGACGACCCTCCGCGGCCGCCGCTGGCTGCGGACGGCGCTGATGAATCCCCTGACGACCCTCGGGGACCTCTCGGCTCTCCTCGACGCGGTCGACCGGGAGCCCGCCGCCTAGCCCCGCGCGCCCCGCGCGAGCCCGCGCTCGCTCACCCGGGCGAACTCCAGCATCCGCCGGAACTCCTCCGTGCCCGCGTCGGGATCCGCCGCGAGGCGCTCCAGCGCCTGCGTGCGGTTGAGTCCCTCGCGGTAAAGCAGCCGATGGATCCGCTTCACCCGTTCCAATTGCTCCGGGGAAAACCCGCGCCGCTCCAGTCCCACCCGGTTCACGGCCCGCACCTCGGCCGGCGTGCCGTCGGCAAGACAGTACGGAGGCAGGTCGTGGACCAGCTTGGCGGTGGCCGAGAGCATCGCGTGGGCGCCGAGGCGGCAGAACTGGTGCACCCCGCCATAGCCACCCACCACCACGTGATCCTCGACCACCACGTGCCCCGCCAGCACCGCCCCGTTGCTCATCACGATGTGGTTCCCCAGGACGCAGTCGTGAGCCACGTGGCAGGAGGCAAGGAGGACGTTGTCCGAACCCACGCGCGTCATATCCCCGTCGCGCGTCGCGGCGTGCAGGGTGACGTACTCGCGGAAGATGTTGCGGTCCCCGACCCGCAGCCCGGTCCGGCCGCCGGCGAACTTCAGGTCCTGCGTCCGCCCGCCCAGACACGCGTAGGGGAAAACCTCGCACGCGGCGCCGAGCCACGTATCCCCCTCGACCGACGCGTGGTGGTGGAGGCGGGTGCGATCACCGAGGATCACCTCGGGGCCGACGTAGGCGTAGGCGCCGACCTCGACGTCCACGCCCAGGCGGGCGCCGGGCTCGATGATGGCCGTGGGATGGATCCGGCCCGCCATCCTATTCCTCCCCCTCCTCGACCACCGCGAACATCAGCTCCGCGGAGGAGACCACCTGCCCGCCGACGGTGCAGTTGCACTCGGCGGCGGCGAGCTTGTCGCCGCGCACCTTGGTGATCTTCGCGTTGATGATGATCTGGTCCCCCGGGCGCACCGGCCGGCGGAACTTCACCTTGTCCGCACTCATGAAGAAGGCGGTCTTCCCGCTGTTGCCGGTGCGGCGCAGCATCACGATGCCCGCGGCCTGCGCCATCGCCTCGAGCTGCAGCACGCCGGGCATCACCGGGTTCGACGGGAAATGCCCGGTGAAGTAGGGCTCGTTGATGGTGACGTTCTTGATCGCGACCAGCTCGTCGTTCCCGATGAACTCCAGCACCCGGTCGAGCATCACGAATGGGTACCGGTGCGGGATGGTGTCGAGGATGCGCCGGATATCGAGGGAGGTCTCGGTCGGCAGCACCGTCGTCGGGCGGGGCTTGCGCTTGGGGCCCTTGCGGCGCTCCTCCAGCTTGGCGGCGAGCGCCTTGGTCAGGTCGGCGTTGATCGCGTGGCCCGGCCGCGTCGCGACGATGTGGGCCTTGAGCGGGAGCCCGAGCAGGGAAAGGTCCCCGATGATGTCGAGGATCTTGTGCCGCACGAACTCGTCCGCGAAGCGCAGCGGCTCCTTGGAGATGACCTTGTCCCCGCGGATGACGACCGCGCAGTCCAGCGACCCGCCCTTGATCTTGCCCAGCTTGAGGAGCGCCTCGATGTCCTCGTAGATCGTGAATGTGCGCGCCGCCGCCACCTGGGTCATGTAGACGTCCGGATCCACCGTCAGCGACAGATGCTGGGTGTGGATGCCGCGGTCGTCGGCGGAGGTGCAGGAGACCTTGAACTGGTCGCAGGGCAGCGCGATGAGCGAGGAGTTGCCGCGGGTGACGGACACGGGGGCATCCAGCTCGAAGTACTCGCGATCCGCCTCCTGCTCCACCGGCTCCCCCTGGAGGATGAGGTTGACGAAGGGACGGGCCGAGCCGTCGAGGATCGGCGGCTCCGACGCGTTCATCTCGACCACCGCGTTGTCGATGCCGCAGCCCGCGAGGGCGCTGAGCACGTGCTCCACGGTGTGGATCTTGGCGTGGCCGGACTGGATGGTGGTGGCGCGGACGAGATCGGTGATGAGGTCGACCCGCGGCCGCAGCTCCGGGGTGCCGCTCAGGTCAAGGCGGCGGAAGACGATGCCGGAACCCGCCGCCGCCGGCCGGAGCGTGAGGGTGACGTTCTCCCCCGTGTGGAGCGCATTGCCTGAGATGGAGACCTCCCGCGCGAGGGTGCGTTGCTTCATGGCTGGCCCGTCAGCTTCCGGGCAGCGGACCGGGCAGCGCAAGCGCGGAGATGCGCCGCCCGCGGCCTTGACAGCGGCGAAGCGCCCACCCCACCCTCGCTCCCTTTAACCCGCTTCCCACGTCCGCGCGACCTATCAGTCATGCCCGCAGCCAACGACATCCGCAAAGGCCAAGTCATCAAGTTCAACGGCGAGCCCCACCTCGTGATGGAGACGCAGCACCGCACGCCGGGCAACCTCCGCGCGTTCGTGCAGATCAAGATGCGGAACCTGAGGTACGGCAAGGCGTTGGACCAGCGCTTTGCCTCCACCGACACGATCGAGGTGCTGCCCACCGACCGGAAGACCCTCGAGTTCAGCTACGCCGACCGCGGCACGTACGCGTTCATGGACAATGACACGTTCGAGCAGATCGAGCTGACGGAAACCCAGCTCGGCGACGTGAAGAACTACCTCGCCGCCGGCGGCAAGGTGGACGTGCTCTTCGTGGACGAGCGGCCCCTCTCGGTTGACGTCCCGGCCGCCGTGGCCCTCAAGGTGATCGAGTCGGCGGACGGCGTGAAGGGCGACACCGCGAGCAACGTCCAGAAGCCGGCCAAGCTCGAGACCGGGCTGGTCGTCCAGGTGCCGCTCTTCATCAAGGAAGGCGAAGTCATCCGCGTCAGCACGGTCGACGGCAGCTACCTCGGCCGCGTCTAAGGCGGCGCCCACGCCCCCGGGCCCCGGAGATCAGACTACCCGGGCCCAGAGCACCTTCAGGTACCGGCTCTCCAGGCAATTGGAGTAGACCGGATGGTCGGGACCGGCCCCGGTCCGATCAAGGAATTGGAGGCGGCGATCCTGTCGGTGAGCCGCCTTGATGACGTGCGCCTCAAAGTCCTCGAGGGAGAGCAGGCCGGAGCACGAGCAGGTGACGAAGATCCCACCGGGGCGGACCAAGGACAGGGCGAGCAGGTTCAAATCCTCGTACTTCTGCCGCCCTTCCCAGTTCCCGTGATCCTCGCGGGTAAAGATGAACTTCGGCGGATCGAGCACCACGACGTCCCATTTCTCCCCGTTGGCCTGCATCTGCCGGGCGTAGGCAAAGGCGTCCGCATGGACGAGCTTGATCCGGGCCTGATTGAGGTTTGCGTTGCGCCGCGCCTGGGCGATCGCGACCTCGTCGAGGTCCACGCTGGTGACCTCGTCGGCACCACCGGTGAGCTTGGCGTTGAGCGAGAACCCGCCCGTGTAACAGCAGAGATCCAGCACGCGGGCCCCGGAGGTGAAGCGGGTCAAGGCCCGACGGTTATCGCGCTGGTCGCAGAAAAAGCCCGTCTTGTGGCCCCCGGCGAAGTCCACCTCGTACCGCAGGCCGTGTTCGCGGATGCGGACCGCGGCCGGGGCGGCCGCGTTGGTCTCCTTGAACAGGGAAGGCTTGATCCCCTCGAGGCTCCCGAGGTCGTGGTCCACGTGGACGCGCGCGTGGCGGGTGCCGGCGAGCTCGTGCAGGAGCGGCAGCCAGCCCGGCAGGCGCTGGGCGATGCCGAGGCTGTAGACCTCGCACAGGAGCGTGTCCCCGTAGCGGTCGACCGTGAGGCCGCTGAGGCCGTCGCCGTCCGAATTGATCAGGCGGTAAGCCTCGGTGGTCTCGTCGAGCCGGAAAAGCGTGCGGCGCAGCTCGACGGCCCGCCGGAGCGCCCCCGCGAAGTAGCCCTCGTCCACCGGTTCCGGGGAATGGCAGACCACGCGGAGCGGGATTTTCGCCCGGGGATTATAGAGCCCAGCGCCGGCGGGGCGGCCCTGCTTGTCAAAGACGTTGACGAGGTCTCCCGGGCGGGCGTCGGGCGACACCTGGCCGAGCAGGCGGGGAAAGATCGCCGGTTGGAACGTGAAGTACTTCAGCTGGGCCCACGGGCGGGGCCAGCTGGAGCGATCGACGGGGGGCGACGGGGCGGCGGGCGGCTTATCCACCCGGCGAGTGAGGGCGACGGGGCCCGGGGCGCCAAACAAAAAGCCGGGCCTGCCGGCCCGG
>JAIXQE010000088.1 GCA_027485815.1 Opitutaceae bacterium | reverse complement strand
GGCCCCGCGCCGGCCGGTGCGCGCTCGGCTCGGTGAAGTCGAATGTCGGCCACACCTCCTTTGCCGCCGGGCTGGCCGGACTCGTGAAGGTCGTCCTCGCGCTGCAGCGCGGCCGCATCCCGGCTTCGCTCCACTTCGAGCGGCCCAACGAGCACCTCGACCTCGCCGCCAGTCCGTTTTTCATCCCGACCGAGGCCCGCTACTGGCCGGCCGGCGCCGAACCCCGTTTCGCCGGCGTCAGCTCCTTCGGCTACAGCGGCACGAACCCGCACGTGCTGCTCGCCGAGCCCCCGCCGCATTCCGGCCGGCCCCCGCTCCCGCGCCGCCGCTTCGCCCGGGAGCGCTGCTGGGTCGCGGCTCCCGTCACCGCTCCCACCCCGGTCGCCGCGGCGGGTGCGGGTGCGCGTGCGACGGGGACCGCGGTCTGGGGCCTCGCCGAGGAACCCGTTGCGACCGGACGCCGTTGGACCACGCCGCTCGATCCCGCCGCGCCGTGGATCCGCGATCACGAGGTGGCCGGTGCTCCCTGGCTCGCGGGGGCGCTCCAGCTCGAACGCGCCCTCGCGGCGGTCCGCCCGCTCGGTCCGGGCCGGATCGTCGACTTCGCTTGGCTTCGTCCGCTGCCCGTCACCACGCCGGGCCGGCTGGCGGTTGACCTCGGCGCCGGGGACGCGGACCGGGAATTGCTCGTGGGACTCGCCGCGGGTGCGCCGTCCGCCCGCGGCCGGCTCGTCTCCGCCGCGGAACCCGCGGACGTTTCCGCTGCCGCGCCGGGGCCGGAAACGGCGGCCGCGCGGCTCCCGCGGCAATGGGACGGCCCCGCGTTTTATGCGGCATTCTTCGGCGGCTCCGTCCGCCACGGGCCCGCCCTGCGCGTGATCACCGCCGCCGCGGCCGGCGACGACGAGGTCGTGGCCGAGTTGCGCGTCCCGGCCAGCCTGCCCGCGGGCGTGGCGGCCGGATTGCTGCTCGAGGGGGCGCTGCAGGCGGCCGCCGCGGTCACCGCGCGGGGTGAAGCCGTGCCGGTCGGCGTCGAAGCGGTGCGCTGGTCGCGGGACGGGGCGGACGGCCTAGACCGGGCTCGGGCGCGCGCGCGCCGCCGCGCCCGGCAGGGCGATACCGATATCGTCGACGTGGAATTGCTCGATCCCGCGGGAGGCGTGCGGCTCGCGCTGACGGGTTTCACGGTGCGTCGCCTCGCTTCCGCCGGACCCGCGCCCGACGTGGCCGCGCGGCTCCGCTTCGCGCGACCAGCCTGGGTGTCCCGGCCACTGCCGGTGGCGGCGGGGGCGCCGGCGCCCAGGGTGGTGCTGGTTTGGGATGCGGCGGGCAGTGCGGTGGCGGGCTTGGCCGCGGGGTGGCCGGGCGCGGTCGTGCGCCGGGTGGTGCCGGGCGGGGTCGGCGGGACGGACGGAGAAGTTTGGACCGTGCGGCCCGACGTGCCGGAGGATTTCCGGGCGTTGGTGGCGGCGGCGGCGCCGGACGCCGTGGTGTGGGTGCTGCCGCGGGCCGCCGGCCCCGAGGAAGCGTTTACCCCGGTCTTCCTCTTGCTGCAGGCCCTGGTGGCGGCTGGGCGCGCGGGAGTGCGGGGCCTGGTCGTGACGGAGGAAGCGCCGGGGCCCGCGGTGGAAGCGGTCGCCGCCCTGCTGGCCACCGTGCGTCGCGAGCAACCGGAGCTGCGCTGGAAGTTGCTGCGCGGCGTGACGGATCCGGGGACCTGGCCGGCCGAATGGGCGGCGGCGGATAACGCGATCGACGTGGCGGGAACGGGTGTGGCGCGGCGGGTGCGCGTGACGGAGCCCTGCGAGCCGCCCGCGGACGGCGAGCCGGAGGTCGCGGCGCACGTGGTGCTGAGTGGCGGCGCGGGCGGGGTGGGCCGCGCGGTGGCGGCGGAACTGGCGGCGCGGGGTTCCGCGCTCACGCTGCTCGGGCGGAGCGCGGAGCCGCCCGCGGGGCTGGCGGCGGCGTTCCCGGCCGGGGCGCGCTGGCGGTACCGGGTGGCGGATGTCACGGACGCGACCGCCGTGCGCGGGGCGTTGGCGGCGGCGCGCGCGGAGTTCGGCCCGGTGGAAGGCGTGGTCCACGCGGCGGGCGTGACCGCGGATGCGTTTCTCGTGCGTCAGTCCCTGGAGGCGGCGCGGCGCGTGCTGGCGCCGAAGACCGCGGGGGTGGTGGTGCTCGACGAGGCGACGGCAGCGGATCCGTTACGGTGGTTCGCGGGCTTCAGCTCGGTGGCCGCGGTGGACGGCAACGTGGGGCAGGCGGACTACGCCTACGCCAATGCCTTCCTCGACGCGTTTCTGCGGCGCCGCGCGCGGCGCGTGCTGGCGGGCGAGCGCGCGGGGCGAAGCGTGGCGATCCAGTGGCCGTTGTGGGAGACGGGCCTGGGCGTGGCGCCGGAGCTGCTGGCGCTGCGCGGCGAGCGGGTCGAACCGCTGCCGGCGGCGCTGGGCTGTGCGGTGTTCGCGCGGCTGCTGACGGGGGAGGAGCCGGTGGTCGCCGTGGGATTGGAACCGGTGACCGCGGGGGCGCCGGCGCTGGAGGTGATCGCGCACGCGCCGCGCGGTGCGGCGGAGCCGGCCGTGGCCGGCGGTGCACCGGTGCCGACGGCGGCCGTGGCGGACTATCTGCGGGGCAAACTGGCGGCGCTGACCAAGATTCCCGTGGAGCGCATCGACGCGACGGCCCCGCTCGAGCGTTACGGCATCGATTCGTTGCTCGTGCTCTCCTTCACGCGGCGGCTGGAGGAGGATCTCGGTCCGTTGCCCAAGTCGCTCCTCTACGAGCACCAGACCCTCGCGTCCCTCGCGGCCCACTTGGCGATTCGTTACGCGCGGCCCTTGGGGCCGTTCGTGGGCGCGCCGGTGGCGATGGCGGCTCCCGTGGGTTCCGCCGCGGACGCGCCTCAGGCCGCAGCGCCGAGCGTCGCCGCCGCTGCCGCAACGGCCGAGATGGCGGATGCCGTGGCCGTGATCGGTTTCCACGGCCGCTTCCCGCAGGCGTCGGATCCGGAGGCGTTGTGGGCCCTGCTGGCCTCCGGCCGCGATGCGATCACCGAGGTACCGCCGGAGCGCTGGTCGCTGGCCGACTACCACTCGCCGGAGCGCGGAGCCGCCGGGAAGACCTACAACCGCTGGGGCGGCTTCCTCGCGGACGTCGACCGCTTTGATGCCGGGTTTTTCCGGGTGCCCCCGCGCGAGGCCGAGATGATCGACCCGCAGGAACGGCTGTTTCTCGAGACGGCGTGGCACACGGTGGAGGATGCGGGTTACGCGCGCGCCGAGCTGCGGGGACGGCCGGTGGGCGTCTTCGTCGGCTCGATGTACAGCCAGTACCAGCTCGTGGGCCTGGAGGCCTCGGCGCCGGGACGGCTCGTGCCCGTCAACGCCTCGCAGGCCTCGATCGCGAACCGGGTCTCCTACTGGTTCGACTGGAGCGGCCCGAGCCTCGCGCTCGACTCGATGTGCTCCTCGGCCCTGACCGCGCTGCACCTCGCGTGCGCGAGCCTGCGGCGCGGCGAATGCGAACTGGCGTTGGCCGGCGGCGTGAATCTCTCGTTGCACCCGGCGAAGGACGTCGGCCTCGCGCAGGGCGGGTTCGCGGCCGCGGACGGCCGGTGCAAGAGCTTCGGCGCCGGCGGGGACGGTTACGTGCCCGGGGAGGGCGTGGCCGCGGTGCTGCTGAAGCCGCTGGCGCGTGCCATGGCGGACGGCGACACCGTGCACGGCATCCTGCGGGCGACGGCCGTGAATCACGGAGGCAAGACCAACGGCTACACCGTGCCTAACCCGCGGGCGCAGACCGCGGTGGTGCGGGCCGCGCTGGCGGCGGCGGGGGTCACGCCGGCGGAGATCACGTGCCTCGAGGCGCACGGGACCGGCACCGCCCTCGGCGATCCCATCGAGGTGGCCGCGTTGCAGGAAGTCTTCGGCGGCGCGGGCCGCCCGCCGGCCTCGTGCGCGCTCGGCTCGGTGAAGTCCAACCTCGGCCACCTCGAGGGGGCGGCCGGCCTCGCCGGGCTCTTCAAGCTGCTGTTGCAACTGCGCCACGGGGTCATCGCGCCGAGCCTCCATTCCAGCACGCTCAACCCGCACCTCGACCTCGCCGCGACGCCGTTCCACGTCCCGCAGGCGCCCGTGCCGTGGCCCCGCGGTGCGCTGCCGCGCCGGGCCGGCCTCAGTTCCTTCGGCGCCGGCGGCGCCAACGCCCACGTCGTCGTCGAGGAGGGACCGCCCCCGCCGACCGACGCCGGGCCCGCCGGCCAGCGGCACCTGCTGGTCCTTTCCGCGCGCGACTCCGGGCGGCTGCGCGCCACGGTCGAGGCGTGGCGCGGATGGCTGCGCCGTCCCGCCGCGCTCCCGCGGCCCCCGCTGGCGGACGCGGCCTTCACGCTTCAGCTCGGCCGTGAACCCGGCGACGAGCGCCTGGCGTTCACCGCGGTGGACTGGGACGAGGTGACGGCGGCGCTCGACGCGTTCCTAGCCGGCGAACCCCGCGGCGATCTGGTCGCGGGCAGCGCGCGGGCCGAACGTCTCGGGCGCGGGCTGGCGGGCGGTCCCGAGGGTGCGGAATTCGTGCGCGGACTCGTGCGGGCTGGCCGCTGGGATGCGGTGGCCCGCTGGTGGGTCGAGGGTGCGGAGGTCGACTGGCGCGAGGCGTGGGCCGGGCGGAAGCCCCGCCGCGTGAGCCTGCCGGGCACCGTGTTCGCCCGTGACCGGCACTGGGTCACGCCGCTCGCTCCCACCGGCCCGCGTCCGCTCCGCGTGTCCGCCGACGATCCCGTGTTGCGCGACCACGAGGTGCAGGGACGGCTGCTGCTGCCGGGCGCGGCTTCCCTCGCCTTGGCCCGCGCGGAGCTCACCCGGGCCCTCGGCGGCGAAATCGTCGAGCTGCGGGACATCGCGTGGATCGCTCCGCTGGGGCCCGCAGACGGTTCACTCCAGCTCACCCCCGAATTGAATCGCACCGCGGAGGGTTCCGCGCGGCTGCGGTTCCGCGCGCCCGGCGGGAGCGAGGGAATGTCCGCCCGCGGCGACCTGGCGACGGAGCCCCGCGGGGAGCCGGCGCGGATCGACCTCGGGGAGGTGCGGCGCCGCGCGGCGCGGGCGGTGGATCCGGAGGCGTTGTATGCCGGACTGGCGGCGGTCGGCTTCCGCTACGGACCGGCGCTGCAGGTGGTGCGTGAGGTCGGGGTGGGGGAGGGCGAACTCTGGGCGCGGCTTGAGCTCGGGTCCGCGCCGGTCGGGCTCACGCGCGAGACCGCGCTGGTGGACGGAGCCTTCCAGGCGCTGGCCGCGCTGGGCGACGCCGGCGGGGCCGGCTTGCCGTTCGCCGCGCGGAGCTACCGCCTGCACCGCCCGCCGCCGGAAAGGGTCCTCGTTCACGCCCGGTCCGCGGAGGGCCGTTGGAACTTCGTGTGGTGCGACGAGGCGGGGGCCGTCGTGGCCGAGTTGTCCGGTCTCGCGGTCCGCGCGGGCCGGGCGCCGGCGGAGGATCGACTCACGTTTCAACTCCCGCGCTGGGCGCCGGCGCCGGCGGGCGGGCCGCCCGCTGCCGGGACGCGGGTCTTGCTGGTCGGCGCGGCACCCGCGTCCGCCGCCGCGTGGCGGGCCGCCACGCCTGGGGTCGAGCTGGACTGCTGGGCTGCGCCGGAAACCGCGGAACCGACGCCCGCGGAACGGACGGCGTTGAGCGCGCGCCTGACGGCCGCCGCGCCAGCGGTCTTGGTCCTCGTCGCGCCCACGGACGGGACGGAACCGTGGGCCGGCGGCCTCGGTATCCTGCATACCTATGTCCGCGCCTTGGCCGCGCGGGAGCGGCCTGGGCCGGTGACGCTCCTGTTCCTGCATGACGGCGCCGCGCCGCGACGGGCGGTGGAGGCCTACGCGGCCGCGGTGCGGGCCGAGGAACCGTGGCTGCGCCTGCGCACCGTCGAGTGCGCCTCCGCGGTGCCGGCGGCGGCGGTGGTGGCCGAGTGGGGCGACGGGCCGGCTGCCGTGCGGTTGAGTGCGGCCGGCGAACGGACGCGGCGGGAGCTCGCACCAGTAGCGGTCGCGCCGGCGGCCGGGACACCGTTCCGGCGCGGCGGAACCTATGTGATCGCGGGGGGTGCGGGCGGCCTCGGCGTCCTGCTCGCGGAGCATCTCGTCGGCGCCTGCGGCGCGCGGGTGGTCCTCGCGGGCCGGAACGAACCGGCCGGCGACCGGCGCGAACGCCTCGCGGCCCTCGGCGGCGCGGTGCGCTTCGTCCGGGCGGATTTGACCGATGCCGCGCAGGTGGCCGAGGTGTTCACGGCGGCGCGCGGGGCGTTCGGCCCGGTGGACGGCGTGATCCACGCGGCCGGCGTGTTGCGCGATGGGCGGGCGCGGGGCCTCGCGGCGGCGGACTTCGCGGCGGTGCTCGCCCCGAAGGTCACGGTCGCCGCGGCGCTGGCGGCGGCGCTCGCGCCGGAACCGGAAGCCTTCCTGCTGCTGCTCTCGTCGACGGCCGCCGTCCTCGGCCCGCCCGGCCAGGCCGCCTACGCCTACGCCAACGCGCTCCTCGACGCCTGGGCAGCCGATCACGAGGCGGCGCGCGCGGCCGGAGGCCCGGGCCCCCGCGTCGTGACCATCAACCTGCCGCTCTGGGCCGACGGGGGCATGGGCGGCCCGGCGGCGGCGGCGCGCTGCGCGGAGCTTGGCCTCGACGTCCTCGACCGGGCGACGGGCGTCGCGGTGCTGGAGCGAGTGCTCGCCGCGGGCCTGCCCCGGGTGATGGCGCTGGCGGGGGATCCCGCGCGTGTGGCCCGCCTGCTGCGCCCGCTCGATCCCGTCGCCCCGCCCGCGGCGGAACCTCCGCCCCCCGTGGCGGCGGAGACCGGG
>JAIXQE010000123.1 GCA_027485815.1 Opitutaceae bacterium | reverse complement strand
TGAATTCGCAGAGCGGGCAGTTCGGGGTGGCCGCCGCGAAATGGAGCGCGGCGGCGATCTGCGGGCCCATCGCAATGCTGAGGTGAGGGACGATCTCCCCGGGGAACGCGGCGGCGATGCGCAGCGACCCCGTGATCCCGCAGCGGCCCAGATCGGGTTGGAGGACGCCGACGCTGGGGAGGAACGGCTGCAGCTCGCGGAGGCTGCGGTAGCTCTCGCCGAGCGCGAGCGGCGTGCGGATCGCGGCGGCGAGGGCGGCGTGGGCCTCGATCTCCTCGGGATACAGGGGGCACTCCAGCCAGCGGGCCTGGCGCACGTCGAGCTCCCGGCCCATCGCGATGGCGCGATCCAGCGGCAGGTGCCAGAGCCCATCAACCGCGAAGCGCATCTCGGCCGGCAGCCGATCCGCGATGGCGAGCAGTTCCGACCACTCGCTCTCGTAGTAGAGCTTCACGAGTTGGATGCCCTCGTCGGCGTAGCGGGCGGCGAAGGCGGCGCGTTCCGCGGGACCCTGGCCGGAGGTGCCGCTGAGATAGACGGGGATCCGGATCTTCGGCGCGGCGCTCAGCAGCGCGTAGACCGGCTGGCCGGCGAGCTTTCCCGCGAGGTCCCAGAGCGCGAGATCCACGCCGCTCATCGCGTCCAGCATGAAGCCCCCGGTCTGGCCTCGCACGCGCATCGTGGAGTACATGCGGTCCCAGAGCGCGGAAATCCGGTCCGGCGTGCCGTCGAACTCCTCGCGCTCGAGCGCCGGCCGCAGCAGGTGGGTCACGATGCTGCACGCGACTTCCGGTGCGAGCGGCGCCTGCGCCTCGCCCCAACCGACGAGGCCGCCGTCCAGCTCCACGCGTACGAGCGCGGTCTCGAGGTTCTCCGAGTAGAGGACCGGGTAGGCGGTCGACCAGCGGTAGCTGCCTTCGCCGCGGAGCGACGTCGGCGAACCCGCGGTGCCGCGCGAACGCGCGATGTCGCGCGGCAGGCGAACGGGGATGGCCTGGACGGATTTGATGCGCATGGCGCTAGGCGCGGACCGGTTCCCGCACGAAGCGACGGGTGATGAGGTAGGAGACGGGATGCAGCAGGCCCATGATCACGAAAATGGCGGCGTAGCCGAAGCCCGCGACCACCTGTCCGGTCATCCAGACGAAGAGCGTGCCGCCGAGCCCGGTGCCGAAGGCGAGCAGGCCCGACGTGGCCCCGATCAGGTGCTTGGGGAAGAGATCGTTCGTGAGCGTGTTCTGGTTCGTCTTCCAGGCCATGTGTGCGAAGGTCACCGCGCAGATCAGCGCGATGGTCGCGGCGCGCGACGGTGCGTGGTGGATCGCGAGGGACACCGGCATCAGTAGGGCGCACGGCAGCATGACGCTGAGGCGGGCCGACAGCACGGGCTTACCCCGCGCGATCAGGCGGCCGCTCAGCCAGCCGCCGAACAGCGCGCCCAGGTCCGCCGCCAGGTACGGAATCCAGGCCAGCATGCCCATCTCGACCATCGTAAAGCCCCGCTGCTCCACCAGATACTTCGGCAGCCAGAAGAGATAGAACCACCACACGGGGTCGGAGAAGAAGCGCGCCGCCATCAGGCCCCACATCTGCGGATACCGGGCGAGTTCCCGCCACGAGACCCGGCTCGCCTGCCCCGTTGCCGGCGGCTCCGTGGGAACCAGCGCCCGCTCCGCCGCGGTGATGCGGGGATGCCGGTCCGGCGGGTAGTACAGCAAGAGCCAGAACAGCAGCCACACGAACCCGAGGGCGCCGGTAATCGCGAAGGCGGGCCGCCAGCCGTAGAGCGAGTAGATCCACGTGACGACCGGCGGCGTGATGATCGCGCCGACAGCCGCGCCACCCTGGATGAGGCCATGCACGAGCGCGCGCTCCTTCGCGGGGTACCACTCGCTCACCACGCGGAACGCCGCCATGAAGTTGCCCGACTCGCCCAGGCCGAGCAGGAAGCGCAGCACGCCAAGCGTCCACACCCCGGCCACCAAGGCGTGCGCCATGTTGGCGAGGGACCACCACACGATGAAGACGCTGAGCGCCAGGCGCGCGCCCCAGCGGTCCACGAGAAAACCGGAGCCGACGTACATCACCGTGTAGGCCGCCAGGAAGGCGGTGAGGACCCGCGAGTACTCCAGGTCCGAGATGCCCAGCTCCCGCGTGATGACCGGCGCGAGTACCGACAGCGTCTGCCGGTCGACGTAGTTGATGACCGTCGAGAGGAACAGCAGCGCCGCGATTCCCCAGCGCAGATGCGGGATCCGGGCCGTCATTTCCGCAGCGGAAACTCCACCAGCAAGTCCGCGAGCATCGTGTCCACGTCACGCCGCGTGCCGGGATCCATCTCCGGCAGGGGAGCGCGCACGTGAAGCGCGTCGGCGACGCCGCGGCGGGCGAGCACGTACTTCGTCAGCCGCATGCGATAGATCGCCTGCGAGAGCAGCAGCGGCAGGCTCAGGCGATAAAGCCGCCGTGCCTCCGCCCGGTCGCCGCCCGAATAGGACTTCCACAGCGCGACGTGCAGGTCCGTCAGCTCCACCGCGGGCATCGCGCCGCAGGCGCCCCGCTCCAGCTCGTCGATGATGTAGCGCGCCCCGCCGCCGCCGAAGACGCCCCGCAGGCCCGGGAGGTTCGCCGCGCGCAGCGCCGTGATCGCGGGTCCGGAGGGCAGCGTCTCCTCCTTCACGTAGGTGATGGCTGGCAGCCCGGACGCGATCTCGATGAGGGCCTGGGCGCTGAGCCCGGCGCCGGTCGGGGCGGGTGCGTTCTGCAGGATGATCTCCGCGCCGGGCAGGCCGGCGGCGACCTGGTGGAAGAAGGTGCGATGCGCCGCGACGTCCGCCCCCAGGCCCACGGGCGCCATGATCATCAGGTGCCGGATGCCGTGCCGCAGCGCGAGGGTGCCGGCGGCGATCACGTCCGCCGCGGTGGCCGCGCTGGCGCCGCCGACGAGCGGCACTTTCCCGCCCGCCTCCTCCGCGGCCAGCGCCAGCAGTTGCCCGCGCTCGGACGGGGACAGGTGGCCGTATTCGCTCGCGACCCCTGGAAACACGATCCCTTGGGCGCCCGCGTCGAGGGCGAAGCGCAGCACCCGGCGCTGGGCGACGAGGTCCAGCTCGTTGCGCGCGGTGAAGAGCGACGGGATGACGGGAAAGATGCCTTGGAGCACGACGGGGGAGGTGCGGGCGGAGGGCGGGGAACCCGGCGCGGTCAGAACGTGACGCTCGTGGTGAGCGCGGACTTCCGCGGGGAGTATTGGTACTGGAAGTAGCGGATGGTGCCGTTGGTGCTGCGCGGCAGCGCGAGCACGCGCTGGCGGTCGAGGACGTTGTCGATGTTCAGCTGGACGGTCATCTGCGACTTCGCGAATCCCTTGAAGCGGTAGACGAGGAAGACGTTGTGCTGCACCTTGTCGGGGTAATAGAAGAGCTTACGCTTGTTGGCGTCGGCGGCGTCGGTGTACATGTACCCGCGGAAGTTCCGGGCGTAGGTGGTGGCGAGGCCGCCGACGAGGCCGCGGAGGCGGCCTTCGCTCACCTGCAGTCGGTTGATCATGCTGAACGAGTTCTCCGAGTAGCCGGACGTGGCCTCGCCGGATTTCCGCACGATGATTTCCGGCAGCGGCGGCACGAAGCCGAGCTGGTGCGCGCTGATGGGCAGGCCGGTCCGGGTGGTGCCGACGCCCGTCGTGCGCAGGCCGAGCGCCTGCGAGTTCAGGATCGCGCCGGAGTCGGGATCGAGGTTGGCGAAATAGGGGCTCGCGCGGTCCTTCATCATCGCGACGGTCAGGGCGGTGGTGGCTCCTCCCGGTTGCGCCGGATCCACGGGCACCAGGAGGGGCGTGAGCGCGTTGGTGGCCGAATTGCGGATGGGGACGACCTGCTGGCCGCCGAGGGTGGTGGCGTGGAATTCGTCGTTGTACAGGACCGGCAGCGTGATGTCGCTGCGCTCGGAGCCGTTGGCCTGCGCCCAGCTGAACGTGATCTGCCAGGGCTTGAGCGGGCGCGCGCTGAGGCTGGCGCTGAGGCCGTCGGAGATGCGGCTGAAGACGTAGCCGGGGCCGCCGTTGCGGCCGTTGATGCCGTTGGGATCGATGTCTTCGCGGAGGCCGCCGAGCGTGGCGGCGAAGTTGAAGCCCGTGGTCCGGTAGTAGGTGACGTTGCCGGAGAGGCGGTGTTCCCAGAGGGAGAGCTTCAGGCCGGCCTCCCGGGTCTCGCCCTGGCCGATCGGGAGCAGGTTGTTGAACACGTCGCGGTCGGTCGCGAAGTTGATCTTGGCGTTGCGCGAGAGGTTCAGGTAGCCGCGGACGCCCGGGAGCGGCGTGTCGAACACCACCCCGTACGTCCGGCTGGCGTAGTCGATCGGGCCGCGGGCGACGGTGGTCGTCGTGCGCACGGTCGACGCGTTCTCGAAGCGGAGGCCGATGAGCGTGTCGATGCGGCCCTTCCAGAACGAACTCGTGAAGCCCGTGCCCCAGCCCTTCTCGGTGGTGTCGTCGTTGGAGAAGGCCGTGCTGGTGGGCTGGCCGAGCGCGTTGAGGGGTCCACCCAGGCCCTCCGGGTTCATCGGCGTGGCCGGCACGGTGCCGGGGGCCACCGACGTGTCCCAGGCGTAGCGTTTGCCGTTGGGGTGCGTGATGATGTCCTGCGGCCACTTCAGGTTGCCGGGCATCGCGGTGGAGAAGATGGGGCGCCAGATCGCGGGCATCAGGTTGCGGCCGGAGTCGGCGTTGCGGACGTTGGACTCGTTGCGGACCCACGAGCCGTCGGCGTTGATCTCATAGAAGCGCGCGCTGCGGCTGACGGTCCACGAGTCGAGCCGGGAGTAGAACACGCTGAGCCGGTGGTCGCCCCAGCGGCCGAGATCGCGGCGGGCGACCGCGGTGAACTTGTAGCCGTGCGCGCCGCTGGAGAACGGCGAGCCGCCCAGCGAGGTGAACGCGGCCCACTGGCGCAGCGGCGCGCCGTTGGCGTCGGTCGCGAGGTTGGTCGGCAGGTCCGGATGGAGGAACTGCGTGCTCAGCGTCGTGAGCGCCCGGTTGATGCGGTCGTCGTGGCTGTAGCGGAACTGGAACGCGAAGTCCTGGTGCGGCGTGAGGTCGACGGTGACGCCCTTGGCCTCGTTGATCCAGTGCTGCCGCGGCACGACGCCGGAAAGCGAATCCTGGTTCCGCAGCGTGATCAGGTTGTTCAGCAGGGCCGAGCCGCCGAAGCCGGTGATGTACGCGGGCGACTGGTTGTCCAGGGGGACGCCGTTGCTGAGGAGGAGGCCCGCCGGGGCACGGAGGGTGGCGCCGTTCGCGATGATCGCGGCGCGCTCGTAGCGGCGATAGTCGGCGAACACGCTGATCCAGCGGTAGGGCCGGAGCGTGACCGCGGCCTGCAACCCGGTCTGATCGAGCCCGAGGATCGGGCGGTAGTAGCGGTCGGCGTTCTCGAGGAGGTTCAGGCGGAACGCGAACCGGCGGGAGCCGACGTTGAAGTCGCCCGTGTAGGTGTGCGAACCCTCGGAGTCGAACTTGGTGCTGAGGGTGGCGGAGCGCTGGTTGACGCGCGCGCGCTTGGTGTTGATGACGACGATGCCGCCCGGATCGCCGGAGCCGTAGAGGAGATTGTTGGAGCCGTTGACGGCCTCGGCGCTCTCGACGTCGAAGCCGTTGAAGCCGGCGGTCGAGGAGCGGAGAAAGCCATCGCGCCGCGGCTCCCCGATGGAGAAGCCCCGGGCGTTGTAGGCGCCGGGCTGGGCGGCGTCGCCCTCCTGCATGCCGCGCTGGTCCTCGTTGCCGCCGCCGAAAAGCATGGCGCCGAGCCCGCCGTAGTCGGAGAGCAGGCGGAAGACGTCGCCGCCGCCCAGCTCGTCCATCATCGTGCGCGTGAGCACGCGGGCGTCGAGCGGGGCCTTGTTCAGCGCCGTGCTGATGCCGGTGAGGGAGTTGGTGTTGGTGGCCTCGTAGGAATCGTTGGGATTGCCGGAGACCTCGAAGGGCGAGAGCACGACGGCGTCGGTCGCGGCCGGCGCGGCGGTGGGTTTGGAGGGCAGCGACTGGGCGGCAAGCGCCAGCGGCGCGAGGAGCGCGGCGGCGAAACGGAAGGGCCGGGGGGTGTCCATGGCGG
Organism: Opitutaceae bacterium; assembly: GCA_027485815.1. Classification (GTDB taxonomy): domain Bacteria; phylum Verrucomicrobiota; class Verrucomicrobiia; order Opitutales; family Opitutaceae; genus ER46. The sequence goes on along the minus strand of JAIXQE010000123.1, from coordinate 24,394 downwards.
GGTCGGAAAACGTCAAGGGGCTGGGGTGGCGCGCGAGGGGTGGGGCGCGGTGGGTGGGCAAGCGGCCACAGCCGATGAAGTCGGGCGTTGCCTGGCAATCACGGTGGCGGTGAAATCGTTCACCGTGCCGACCTCGACCCAACCGGTTGTCACCCTCAAGGCGATCGCCCGCCACGCGGCGCTGTCGCTGGCGACGGTGTCGTATGCGCTGCGGGGCCACCCCAAGATTCCGCCGGCCACGCGGGATCGGGTCGCCGCCGCGGCGCGCGCTTTGGGCTACCGGCCCAACCCGCGGGTGGCGGGCCTCATGGCGCACATCCGGGGTGCGCACGTGCGGCCGGGGGTCGAACGCTTCGCCTTCGTGTGGGTGCACACCCCCCGGCGCGTCTCGGCGGAGAATCCTTACCTGCGGGCGGTGTTCCGGGGCGCCGCGGCCCGGGCGGAACGGCTCGGCTGCGCGCTGGATGAGTTCTGGACCGATGACCCCGGGATGACGGATCCGCGGCTGCAGGAGATCATCGTCGCGCGCGGAATCACGGGGGTGCTGCTCTCGCCGGTGCTCACCGCGGAGACCTCGCTCGCACTCGACTGGGATTGGGATCGTTTCACCGCCGTGGTGATCGGCAACGTGACCTGGGTGCCCGAGCTGCACCACGTCGGCCACCACCACTTTCTCGCGATGCGGACGGTCCTGCTGGAATTGGCCACGCTCGGTTGCCGGCGGCCGGCGGCGGTGGTCGACGCGGTGATCGACGACCGGGCGAAGCACGCGTGGACAGGGGCGTTTTTCGCCAATCACCCGGAGCCGGCCCGCGCCCGTGAGTTGCTGCATTTGCACGACCCGCGGCGGCCGCGCGGGCTGACCGACTGGCTGCGCCGGAGCGGGGCGGACGCGCTGATCGTGAGCACCGTCGCGCACCTGGCGGTTCCGGGCGTGCGGGCGTTTTGCCGCGCAGCCCGTCTGCCCGTCGCAACGCTCCGGCTGGCGGGAAAGATTCAGTCCGCGATCGGAGGTATTGATCAAGGTGACGAGCTGCTCGGGGCGCAGGCGGTCGAGCTCCTGATCGCGCAACTCAACCACAATGAGCGTGGCCCGCCGCGCCAACCCGGCATGATGCTGTTTCCCGGGCGGTGGGTGCCGGCAACGGGCGAGGCGCCCGCCCGCAGCCGGGAAAAGAACGCCGGCGCCGCCGCCGCCGTGAGTTAAGACGGGCACCGCTTCCTCGGCGGCTTTTGGTTGGCCCGCCTCGGCGCCCCCTCCAGAAGTGCCCCATGCCAATGCACCGCCGCACCTTCCTCGCCTCCGCGTCCGCCGCCGCCCTCGGGGCCGCGCTGCGCGCCGCCACCCCCGCCGGTCGTACCCCGCGCATCCTCCTCCGCTCCTCCTGGCAGGTCGTGAACATCGGCGATATCGCCCACACGCCGGGCGTCCTCGCGCTCATCGAGAAACACCTCCCGAACGCCGAGGTGCGTCTTTGGGCCTCGGCCGACCTCTCCGCGGAAGTGATCGCGATGGAGCACCGCCGCTTCCCGCAGCTCCAGATCGTCAAGGGCACCCTCGGGGCCAATGGCCGCGCCTCCAACCCCGCCTTGGCCGACGCGCTCGCTTGGACCGACTTTCTCCTGCACGGCTCCGGCCCCTCGCTCGTCGCCCGGAAGGACGTCGCCGCCTTCGCGCGGCACGTCCGCAAACCCTACGGCGTTTACGGCATCACCTATGCCTCCAACCCGCCCGAGGCCGACGAGCGGACGGCTTTCGATGGCGCCCGCTTCGTTTTCTTCCGCGACGAGCTGTCGTTGGCCCTCGCCCGCACCCAGAACCTCAAGAGCCCGCTCCTCGACTTCGCTCCCGACGGCGCCTTCGCCTGCGACCTGCGCAATGATCCCGCCGCCGACGCCTTTCTCGCGGCGCACGACCTCACGCCCGGGCAGTTCCTCTGCTGCATCCCGAAGCTTCGCTACACGCCGTATTGGCTGATCCGGAATTCCCCCAAGGATGAGGCCCGCCACGCGCGCAACGAGGCCATGAAGGCCGCCGACCACGCCCCGCTCCTCGAGGCCATCAATGCCGTCGTCCGCGAGACGAACCTGAAGATCCTCCTCTGTCCCGAGGACCAGACCCAGATGACCGTGAGCAAGGAGCAGCTCTACGACCACCTCTCGGCCGAGGTGAAGCGGCGCGTGGTTTGGCGGGAAAAGTTCTGGCTCACGGACGAGGCCCTCAGCACGTATCGGCGCAGCGCCGGCCTTTTCGGCCATGAGCAGCACAGCCCCATCATGTGCATCGGCGCCGGCATCCCGGCGATCGTCTGCCGGTGGGCCGAGCAGACGACCAAGGGCGACATGTGGCGCACGATCGGCCTCGGTGACTGGCTATTCGACATGGACGTGGAAGCTGACCGACGGAGGGTTGCCCCCGCGGTGCTAGCGATGGCGAAAGACCCCGTCGCCGCCCGCGCCAAAGCCGCCCAGGCCCGGAGCTTGGTCGAGAACTACCAGCAGAAAACCATCGCCGTCCTTGCCCGCCAATTCGCCTGATTCTCCATGCGTCCTCACGTCCTCCTTTTTTCCGCAGCGCTGCCGGTGATCGGGACTTGGTCCGCGTTCGCCACGCCGGCCGACCGCGTCGCCACCGTCACCAGCACGCCCGGCTGCGTCGCCTTCTGGGACTTCGTGCAACGCGAACCCTCGGGCGCGCGCCGCTTCACCGCCCATGTGCCGGCCGGCGCGACGAACCACTTTCCCCTCGATGCGGGCAACTACGTCCACGACTACTGGGGTGAGGGCCGCACAGCCAGCTACGCGGATTTCCCGCTCCTCGGCCGCGGGCCCTTCGGCGAGGCGATCCGCATCCGGCAGGAGACCGACGCCACGTTCCGTCCGTTCCTCTTCGTGCCGCGCGCCCGGCTGCACGATTCGTCCATCGACCTTAAGGGCCCGGGCCAATCGGTCACGGTGGTCGTCTGGGCGATCCGTGAAAGCGGCAACCACGCCCTCGCCGGCATCTGGCACGAGGGGACGGACCTGAAGCAGAATGAGACGGCCGGCATCAAGCGGGTCGAGCGCGGCCAGCGCCAATACGCCCTCTTCGCCGGCCTCAATCGCGCCGGTGCCGCCTGCGGCCACGTGTCCGAAAACGGCGCGAGTTCGTTCCTCAACCGCTACGCGCTCCACAAGAGTAACTCGGCCGGGGTCGCGCCCGCCGTGCCCGCCGATTCATCCGCCGCCGTCCTCGACGCCTCGTGGCAGTGCTTCGCGATGACCTACAATCATGCGACGCACGAACTCACCGGCTGGCTCAACGGGGTAGCCGGCGATCGCTGGCTGGAGAATCCCAAGACCGACACCCTCATCAAATCCGCCTACCAGGCGTGGCTGCAGGCGCGCCTCCACCGCGAACCCGGCCTCCAGCCCGGCGAGGACCCCGCGTTCCCGCCCGACCAGTTCTATCAGCCGCCCGAGGATCAGCTCGTCTCCACCAAAATCCTCCGCGAATCCGTCGACGAACGCGTCGAGCTCCGGGAATTCCGCTACACCCGAATCGAGGTGACGCTGCGCCGCGGCGCCGACGGCACATTCACCGAGACCGCGCGCGACCTCGCGGCGCTGCGCCTGAATCCGTGGTGGTTCTCGCACGACCGGCTCTACACGCCCGCGAACGACGGCACCGGCGGACCCTTCACCATCGGCCGTGTGATCCACAGCTCACGCGGGGTCGGCTTCACCGGCTGGATCGGCGGCGTCGCGGTTTTCAACCGGGCCCTGGGTGCGGAAGAGTTGGCGAAGCTCGCGCAGCTGCGCTCCCTGGCGACGACGGCGTCCGGTCGCTGACCGGATGGGCTAGACCGACCCTACGATGACTCGGCATCTGGGCCTGTTGAAACTTGTGCCCGAGATTCGGGCTTTCCTCCTGTCGCTGAAAACTGCGAGTGAGTTGTGGAAGTTCAGTCTCAACAAGATGCGTGCGCTCGCTCATCCTCAAACCGAGGAACAACGGCGGTACTTCGCGACGATGAAGGCCAAGGATTAGACTAATTCGCCGTGCAGTCGGCGCGGAGTGCGTAGCTGATGGGCTTTAGATGGGTGTTTCGCAGGCTTTGGTGTATGAAACATCAAGAAATTGGTCGAATCTACTTTCCGACGATCCCCGCTCTCCAATTTCCAACCACTTCGCTCGTGCGGAGGGCGCGGTCGTAAATTCGGACCTGGCGCATCTCACCGCGGACCCTGGGGGCGATGGTAACCCGGTCGCTGGCGTTGATCGTGCGCAGTTCACGTGGGAATCGGGCCCAGCCGAACTGCCGGCGGTCGCCGCCGTCGTTGAGCTTTCCGTCGACGACAAACGAAATGGTCTTGGGCCCGCCGTCTACGATGATTCCGAAATGGTGCCACTCTCCCGCCTTGAGCAGCCCCGGATCGCAGTCCCACGAAATTTCGCCCAGACCAAAATCACGCACGTCGCCGGAGAAACTGCCGGTCGACGATGGCCCGAGCGCGCCGCGCAGAGAGAGTTGCACGGTCCCGCGGTCGGTTGTGCTGACGGCGAACCCATTGCCGTTGGCGTCCCGTGCGTCGATGAGGGTTTGGCCGCCTTCCGAGGATTCCAGCTTTACGGCAAATTCGACCGTGAAGCCTCCGCCTTCCTTGTCTTTCGGAGCCGCGAGTTCGGGCAGGCGAGGCAACGGCAACTGCCGGGCGCCTCTCACGCTCTCGCCCCCGCCTTCGACAATGAGTCCTTTGCGCGCGACGGTTTTGGCGGTGTGCTGGTTCCAAAGCATTTCGATAAACTCCGCCGGCACTTCATGCACGCGCGCGATGGTCTTTTGCGTTTCCGTGAAAAAAAACCGCCCAGCGTCCTCCACGAAATCCGGGTAGCTCATGCGGACGATCCACTCGTCGTCGTAGAGGAGAATCTCCGGCTCCGACCACGCGATCGCTTTTCCGGCTGGTGTGTCCACCTCGTGCCCGGCGGCGAGCCACGCGGGATTGCGTTGGTTGCTGTAGGTCGTGCCCCCATGGTTGTGAAACCAATACAGGTAGCGCCCGTTGCCGGCCTTCCACACGAAATTGGCTGCGCGGGTATGCTTCACTTTTCGCGCGCCCGGCCCGTAGGTCATAAACTCGGGCTTGGTCCACGTGCGACCGTGATCGCGCGAGTAGGCATGCACCGGATAGTCCGTCTCGGTGCGATAGACCGTGAAGAGACTGCCGTCCGAGAGTGCGACGATGCTCTGCTCCTCGGCGATGTCACCGACGGGTGAGCGCAGGCCAACATCGCCGTCGGGCAGCGTTTCCCAGCGGATCTTCTTCGGATCGCGCTCCGTTAGGAGGTTGTCACTGCGCAGGAAATTTCCCTCTGACTTTGTCATGAAGGTGGGGCCGAAGTTGCCGACCTTGTGCAGGGTTACATAGGCGGCGCCCTGATGAATCAGCGGTCGGCCGACGTGCCAGAAAAAGCGCACCTTGCCGCCGTAGATGTTACCGCGATCGACCGCGGTTTCGCGGATGGGAATCTCGTGCCGCTCTTGGGACCATGTCTTGCCGTGGTCGTCGCTATACTTGAACACGAAATAGCCCAGCGTATCGACGCGCTTCTCCATCACGCCGTCGGTGCGTTTTACCGCCCGCAGATTGTCTTTGTTGTAGTTGTAGAAGGCGTAGAGCCGGCCGGCGGGAGTTTTTAGGACCGTGACGTAGGAAGACTCGGGCGGACCCGACGGTTCGATCGCAATCAAGGGCGACCACGTGCGACCAAAGTCGGTGCTGCGCGTCGCGACGACGTGCTGGCTGGTGGCGCCCTCGTGGCCGTCAGCCGTGGTGATGACACAGACCCACGCGCCGTCGTCGGCCTTCACGATGTAGGGCTGATCCGCGTAGTCCTCGTCGGGGATCGTCCAACCGCTGGCGATGTTGCGCCAGTTCGTGGGAATTCCGGGATTCGGCTTGGGTGTGGGCGTGGCGGCGAAAGTCACTTGTGGGATCCCCCAGGAAAGAAGCGAAATCGTGACCAGGGGCAGCCGCAGGCGAGAGGTGATAGTCATTAGGGATAGTTTCATGGAATAGGGTATGGAGAAATGCGATGGGTCAGAAGGAATCAGCACCCAGCCGCAGCCTCGGGTTCTACGACAATGCAGTCGGCGATCGGGCGTTCACCGCGCAGGACGCGCAGGACATTTTCGACGCATTGCGCTTGGGCTTCGCGGCGACCTTCCTGCGATCCGCCGCCAAGATGCGGCGTCAGCACGACATTCTCCATCTTGCGCAACACCTCCGGGACGGCGGGTTCGTGCGCAAATACGTCGAGGGCGGCCCCTGACAGTCGACCGTTCTCCAGCGCGGAGATCAACGCCGGCTCGTCGATGACCGCGCCGCGAGAGAGGTTGATCAGCCAAGCCCCCGGTTTCATCCGTGCGAGCGCGTTGGCGTCAATCATGGCGGTTGAATCGGCATTCAGCGGCACATGCAGCGAAACGACATCCGCCTCAGCCAACAAGGCTTCGCGGGAGCGCCATCCCGGCTCAGCGCTCCAGGTCCGCGTGTGGTGGATTACGCGCATCCCAAAGGCACAGGCCCTGCGCTCCACCGCTCGGCCGATGCGACCGTAGCCGATTAACCCAAGCGTCTTGCCACGCAAAAGTAGCCCATCCCAACTGCCAGGGGTGAAGGCCTGCCACCGATTCGCACGCACAAAGCGCTCAGCTTCGCCGAGTCTGCGCATCAGCATGAGCATCATGCCGAGGGTGCAGTCGGCTGTGGCCTCCGCAAAGGCCCCTGGTGTATTGGTGCACCACGCCCTGCGTGCTCGTATCGCCGGAAGGGCTAGATTGTTTACGCCGATCGACGCACTGGCGACGATCCGGAGGCTGGGTGCCTCCGCGATCAAAGCGGAATCCACCCGGAGTTCTCCCTGATTGATGATTGCGGAGAGCCGCGCAGCGTGGTTTCGCACCTGATCATAGCCGATCAGGGGTTGGCCGGTGGGAGGCGCGATTACGGAGGCGGCCTGCGCGAGCTTTGCGATGAGGTCCGCCGGATAGGGACTTGAAACGAGAACAGTGTGTCGATGATTCATGAATTAGCTCGGCAGCGTGTTGCGCCACGCGGAAACGAACGTCCGCACATGCGCGCTGAGGGCGCACCAGTTGGCACTGGTGATAAGGTTTTCGGGAAAAAGACTGCCCCCGAGACCCAGGCCGTCCGCGCCGGCGCGTTTCCATTCGGGTATTTTGGCACACGCGATTCCGCCGGTGGGCAGCAGCCTCACTTCCGGCAATGCCGCCTTGAACTGGCCGAGAAACGCCGATCCCAGTGTGACTGCCGGGAAGAGTTTCACCATGGTCGCACCCATACGGTGGGCCGCCAGGATCTCGGTCGGCGTGTAGGCTCCGGGAAAGAATGGCAGCTTGGCGCCAAGCGTGGCTGCGGCCACCTCGGGATCAAGGGCCGGAGTGACCACGAAGGTCGTGCCCGCCGCTTTCGCTGCGGCCAAACGTTCCAAGTTGGTCACGGTGCCGGCACCGATGTTCAAGCGTCCCTGCGCGGCGGCGACCATTCCAGCGAGCTGTCGGGGCGCTGCGGGATGCGTGAAGCTGATTTCAACCGTGCTCAGACCGCCCTCGATGAGGGCCCCAACCATTCCCGCATAGTCGAATTCATCCTTGCGGCGCAGGATACCGACGAGTGGCGTCGCCATAAAACGGTCGACATCAAAAATGCTTTTCATTGGGTCAGCAGGGAGGCGTGTCGCCGTAGCAATTGTTCCTGACCGGCGACGATGGCAGCCGTAAGTGCAATCTCGCGCACCTTCTCGGCTCGTCTCTGCGGGGCCAGAATCATGAGCGCCGCCCGGTAGAGCGAAACTCGTGGCGCGTCGCCAATCAGGCAGAGCAACGTGTCCCCGTGGTTTCGCGCGATGCCGCTCAACTCATCGCCGACGAGGATGCCGCTCAGATACCAGAGATTTCGCTCCGGGTTGACCTGCTTCAGCACTTGTTGGGTCCGCACTTGGAATAACGCTGCGGAAAGGCCGAGCGTTTTCGCGCACAACACTCCGGCGCGAAACTCATCCCAGTCGGGGTCGGAATCCCCTTCAAGGCGGCGGACGGAGGCGGCGAGGATGCTATCCCTGCAGAGAACCTCGAAAAGCTCGCCGGTGAGATAGGTGCGGAAGGACGCAAGGCTACCGTTGAGAAGTTGCGCGTGTTTGGGGTGCGTTCCCGCCAGCAGACACATCACCGGTACTGGTGCTTCGATCAACTTGGCATCGAGCGTCTGCACTCCGACGAGGACGCTTTCCTCCCCGCGCATGATGTCGTCCGCGGTGCGCACGCCAGAGACAAGCAGTCCCGGCCGGCGGCGCCCACTGCACGTCGGCAAAGCCAGTGAACTTACCACCGCGTTGCCGCCATCAAGCGCGAATGGCGCCTCGGCATACGGCAATTCCTGCCAGCCCACCGTGGAACTCGCCATGCCCGTCACGACGAAGGGCACCTCCGGCCCAACATCCGGCCATTGCGCGATTCGCTCCGCGACATGGGCGGCCATACGATCAGCCCGCGTGGCGGGAGCCAGCCCGGCGAAATGCCTGACGCCAGCAGCTTCGACCTGCTCGGCCAGAACGCGACGGCTCCCGCCCTCAATCAGGCGTAACCGGAACGACGTCGTCCCCCAGTCGCAGCCAAGAAAAGTCTTCACCGTGGTTGAGTGCATCACCATTCGGCGAAGCTGCCATCCGCCAGGGTAAAGCGGGGGTTGTCCCAGCGGCCGTCGAACCGCTGGGCGGTCACTTTGGCTTCATCGAGTTCGATGCCAAGTCCCGGTCCTGACGGCAACTCGGCAAAACCGCCACGCACGACCAACGGAGTCGTGAGCAGCGATTCGCCGAGGGTGACGTGCTCCTGGCAGAGGAAATTGGGTGTCGCCGCCGCGATCTGCAGGCACGAGGCGAGCGCCACCGGTCCGAGAGGGCAATGCGGGGCAAACGCGATCTCGCGCCCCTCGGCCATGGCGGCAATCCGCCGCAGTTCCGAGATGCCCCCCGCATGCGCGACATCGGGCTGGACGACATTCACGGCCCGTTGGGCGATGAGATCCTGAAACTGCCAGCGAGTGTAGAGCCGCTCACCCGTCGCGAGAGGTATGGTGGTGCTACTCGACAGATCCTTCATCGCCGAGGGATCATCGCCCAAAATTGGCTCCTCCAGAAACAGCGGATGATCGGGTTCGATGAGCTTGGCCAGTTGGCGGCTCACGGCCGGCGTGCAGCGTCCATGCAGGTCCACGCCGATATCGACTGCGTCTCCGAGGCGTTGGCGCAGGGTGTGAAATCTCTCTGCGGCCTCGGCCAGACTTGCCTTCGACTCGAGAGGACGCATCGCATCGGTCAGGGTGCACTTGAACGCTGTAAACTTGTGTTCTGCGGCCAGTTTAGCCGCCGCCGCGATGTAGTCTCCCGTCGATGTCACGTTGATCCAGCCGTAGAGCCGTATGCGGTCCCTCACCGCGCCGCCGAGCAGTTGATAGACCGGCACGCCGAGACTCTTTCCCATGATATCCCAAAGCGCCTGATCGACGCCCGATAGTGCGGAAGAGAGCACGGGACCGCCGCGATAGAAGCCGCCCCGGTAGAGATGTTGCCAGATGTGCTCAATCCTCCGCGGATCCTGGCCGACTAGCCATCGACCCATCTCGTGCAGCGCGGTCTCGACCGTCAGACACCGGCCCTCGAGCGTGGCCTCGCCGAGGCCACAGAGACCATCGTCGGTGTGGAGCCGAACCACCAGCCAGCGCGGGCGCAGATGCAGGGTTTCGAGGCGAGTGATGACCATGCGCGAGTGTTTGATGAAGCTTGCCGCTGGGAAATTCGGAAAGAAGTTTCCCGTAAAATGAAACGCCGCCTTACGCTTCGTGATCTTGCAGCCCAACTCGGCGTTTCGCACATGACCGTCTCGCTGGCTCTGCGCAACGATCCACGCCTGCTGCCTGCGACGAGGAAGCGCGTGCAGGCGGCTGCGCGCATGGCCGGCTACCGCGTTGACGCGGTCTTGTCCTCATTGATGACGCACTTGCGCACGCTGCACGAGAACCCGGTGCAGGCGACGTTGGGCTTCGTCACCGCCTGGCCGACGCGCGATGGATGGCGAAAGGCTTCAAACCTTAAGCGATTCTATGACGGCGCCAAACGTCGGGCCGGCCAGCTCGGTTACACGCTCGACGAACTCTGGCTCACGGAGCCGGGGATGACTTCGGCGCGAATGACAAAAATCCTGCGGACGCGAGGCATCCGTGGCTTGATTCTGCACTCACTCCCGGAGAGCGGCGGCCGACTCGACCTCGCGTGGGCGCACTTCGCCTGTGTCACCAAGGGGCTCACCGTCTCACATCCGGCCGTGCACCGCGTCGTCTCCTCTCACTATGAGGACATGCAGCTCGTGTTACATGAACTCGATCGCCGCCGTTATCGCCGCATTGGGCTTGTCTTGAGCGAAGCGCTTTCTGCCCGAGTCGATCAGGCATGGCTGGCGGCCTTTCTCCTTCACCAGAACAAGATGATCGTGACCGATCGCTTGCCGGCGCTGATCACCTCCGCCGGCGACGAGGCGGCCCAATTCGACACATGGTATTCGACCCACCGGCCCGAGGTGATTCTCTTTTCCGATCAACCCGTAGCTCACTGGATTGACCAGCTGAGGCTGCGCGTGCCAACAGATGTCGGCCTGGTTCACCTCGACTGGTCGCGCGACGTGGCGCCGCTGGCCGGGCTCGACTCCGACCCGGAGACCGTTGGTGAAGCGGCGACCGACCTGCTCGTGGGCCAGCTCCAGGCGAACGAATTCGGCATACCGAAACACGAGAAGATTGTAGCCGTTCGCGGGCACTGGGTGCCGGGGATTTCGGTGAGACGGCGCTAATGGGCAGAGGTAGCCGATCTGGTCGCGTAACATTACTGGTCGCGGGGCATTCATTTTACGGGAAAACGGATTAGGCATCGTCGTGATGTTTGAATGCGACAAGGTGCCGTCCCTTTCCCGAGTCCGCGCGAGGTTCGCTCTATGTAGCCACCTTCGATCTTGGGCATCCAAGACAATAGCCCCCCCAACCTCCTCCATGAATGCCGATAAAATCTCAGCCCGGCCCGTGACATGCTTGGTCGCATTCTGCGTCCTGGTGCCAGTGCTTCACTCCCAAAAACCTCCCGCCAGCCAGCCTGCTACGACTTCCGCCAGCGCCGAGGAAACCGTCACGTTGAACGCATTTACGGTCGAAGCCACAACGGGTGAGAGCTATGGAGCATCCAATCTGGGATCGGCCACCCGGCTGAAGGTTGCGGCGGAAAACGTGCCCCAATCCATTTCGGTCATTAACGCGAATTTGATCCGAGACCTTGGTGCCTACAACTACGAGGAGGCGGTCCGTTACACTCCGGGCGTCACCGAGCGGCAGAATGTTCCCAACGGCAGCGTCATCCGTGGATTTCTCGTGTCCAACCGCTATCGCAACGGCTTTCGCGTCGCCGGCTACGAGTCGGACATCACGAATGTCGACCGCATCGAGATCATCAAAGGGCCTTCGGCTTCGATCGCCGGTTCGTCTGAGAGCGGTGGCTTCGTGAACATGCTCACGAAGAAGCCGCGATTTACCGCAGCCACGAGTGCGGCGGTCACCGTGGGGACCCAGTCCTTCTTACGCGGTCAGTTCGACACCACCGGCCCGGTCGCGAACAAACGCGGCGCCTACCGGCTGATTCTCAATCGCATCGATGCCGACGGTTGGCGCGACGAGGAGAAGGTGCGCAAGACCGGCATCTTCCCCTCATTCACCTGGAACTTCGGGAAGCGCACCCAGTGGACCAATGAGTTCGAGTATCTCAAGGTTGAGACGCCGCCCGGGTTTGGCACGCCCTACCTTGCGCCGGTGTTCAACAACTCCACCGCACCCGTCCCGGTGCCGGCGGGGGTCACGCCGCGCATCTCCCTCGGGCGTTGGGCGGATCCCGAGATCTACACCAGTGAGCCGGGCAACGGGAGACGGGCCAACATCAGCGCGCTCTACTCGACACTGACGCATCAATTCAACCGCGTGCTGTCCGCCCGCCAGTCGGCGGTGGTCTACCGGCTGCGGAGCGACACGACCCGCGCCTTGGTGCAGGATGGCTTCTTCTTCGACAACACGGGCGATCTGCTCGCGAATCGCACCTACGAGCAGGATGTCCGGCAGGACAAATCGTTGCGCCTGCAAGGTGACGTCGCGGCTCAGGACAAGTTCTGGGACGAGATGCTGGGCGGACAGATTCTCGCCGGCTACGAGGTCACCCGCGATATCAACAAGCGCACCTATGCCACGGGTAATCATCAACCGATCAGCCTCATCCAGCCGGTTCACGGACGCACACCCCTGACGCCGCTGGCCACGACCATCAGCAACTACGGCAAGACGGGAAGTTGGGCGGCGTTTGCCAACGCCCAGATCTCCGCATGGAAGGAGCGGGCGATCCTCACCGGCGGCTATCGGCGCGACTTTGCCAAGGCATCATGGACGCGCAACAACCTCAATGGACGGTTTACCAACAGCGGCTCGGTCCTGCCGGACCATGTCAACAGTCCCCTCTATGGATTGACGCTCAAACCCCTGAAATGGCTCGCGGTTTTTGGCGTCTATTCGGAAGCGGGTTCGGTCCGCCGGCAACAGAGTCTTTACCCGAACATTCCCGGCACGGATCCCCGTCAGGTGCTCAGTTGGATCAGCCCCATCACCACGAACCGGGAGTTCGGCGTGAAAACGAATTTCTTCCAGGGCAACCTTTCCGTCAGTGTGGCGCGCTTCACGGTCCTCCAGCACGACTTTGTGCGCAACCAAACCGACTCCTCCGTCCCGGGCGGTCAAATCGCGATCATCGAGGCCGGCAACCGGGCCAAAGGATGGGAATTGGAGTGGTCGGGGAATCTGACCAAGCAGATCCTCATCTACGGCGGCTATACCAATATGGACACAACCGCGCCGGGAGTTAAGCCGGACGGCACCCGGCGGGAGTTTCGCGGAATTCCGGATCACAAGTTGCAGATCTTTTCGCGCTATAATTTCCGCGAAGGCTCCTTGAAGGGCGTTGGAATCAAGGCGGGGCTCGTCTACCAGACCTCGGTCTGGGGTCGGGCCGAGAATACCTACCGGGTGCCCGGGGCGAGCCGCTACGATGTCGGCTGCGACTATACGAAGGGCAAGTGGTCCTACTCGCTGACCGCCGCAAACATCACCGACGTGATCTTCCCCCAGGCCGCGATCGGTCAGGGGAGCAATACCATCGCTGCGCCGCGCACGATCTACCTCACGGCCACCCACCGCTGGTAATCCGCTCGATCGAACTCATGGCCTACCAACCGCTCAATCGCGCTCGCGTCGAAGCGAGCATCGCCACGGCGAAAACAGTCTTTCGCCAATTCCAAGCAGTTCTCCCCCCGTTTGCGGCCTGGACCATCCAGGACTGGGAGGGGCGAGGATCGGAATTCGACGAGGTGCGCGATTGTGCGTTGGGTTGGGATGTCACCGATTTCGGCAGCAGGGATTTCCCGCGGATCGGGCGCACGCTGTTTACGCTCCGCAACGGCCACATCCGCGATCCGCGCTATCCGAAGAGTTACGCTGAAAAACTCATTCTCGACCCGGAGGGACAGCGTGCGCCAGCGCACTTCCATCGGACCAAGCGCGAGGACATCATCAATCGCGGCGGCGGGAATATTTGTGTCCAGCTGACCCGGACCGACGGGGAGGATCGGCCCGCGAAGGGCAACCTCGACGTGGTTATCGACGGCTGCCGACGCACGATCGCGAGCGGTGAGACGATCCGGCTGACGCCGGGCGAGAGCCTCTGCATCCCGCCGCGGACCATCCACCAATTCTGGGGGGAGGAGGGCACCGGATACCGGATCGACGGCGTGGGCTATACCGTGAGCGGCGAGGTCTCGAGTGTGTGCGACGATGTCGCGGACAACTTCTTCTTCGCCGATCTCGTGCGCTACCCGACCATCGTGGAGGACGCGCCCCGCCTGCACTACCTGTGCAACGAATATCCGAAGGCGGGTTCCGCATGAGCGTCCTGCTCGATCCTCGGGGCCGATGAAGCCCGACGCTTCGACCGCCGCAATGCACTCGTCTCAAGTTCCGACCCGCGCCCGTTTCAAGGTCGTGGGATTCTGCGTCGCCCTCGCCGTCGTCACGTATCTTGACCGCGCCTGCATCGGCGTGCTCGCGGGCGATATTCGGCGAGACCTCGGTCTGACGATGCAGCAGATGAGTTTTGTGTTCAGCGCCTTCACCCTCGCCTACGCGATCTTCGAAATTCCGTCGGCGTGGTGGGGTGAAAAAATCGGGCCGCGACTCGTGCTGGCGCGCATCGTTGGCTGGTGGTCGGCCTTCACGCTGCTTACGGCCGCGTCGTTCGGTTATATCAGTCTTCTCATCTTTCGGTTCCTGTTCGGGGCGGGCGAGGCGGGCGCGTGGCCCAATGCCACCCGGGTTTTTTCGCGCTGGATTCCGGCCGAGGAGCGCGGTCGGGTGCAGGGCGTCTTCTTCGCCGGCGCCCACCTTGCCGCGGGAGTGACTCCGCCGCTCGTCTTGGTCCTCGCGCCGATAGTGGGCTGGCGCGGGGTCTTCCTGATTTTCGGTCTCCTCGGATTCGTCTGGTCGGCGATGTGGCTGCGGTGGTTTCGGGACCGGCCCGATGAACACGCAGGCGTCAACGCAGCCGAACTCAGCCATATTACCCGCGGAATCGTCGTCGACCGATCTGGCCCCGGTGAGAAACATGCGCCGTTGTGGCGGTCCATCCTTGGCAGTCGCAATGTCTGGCTGCTCTGTGTCGTGGCCTTCGCCAACGGCTATGGCTTCTACTTTGTCATCACGTGGCTGCCTACTTTCTTGGCCACCCTTGGTTTTTCCCCGACCACGCTGGCGTTCTACGCCGGACTGCCGATGATTTTTGCAGTGCCGGCCGATCTTCTCGGCGGAGTGACGACCGACTATCTGGCACGAAGGCTCGGTCTCCGTCTCGGGCGCGCGTTGGTGGGCGGCGCCGCTTATGCGGTCGCCGCGTTGGCCATGTTCGCCGCGACTGGGGCAGTCGAGAGCCATCACTTGAAAGCCGTGCTCCTCGCCACGGCCGGGGGCGCGTCGATGTTCGCACTGGCCGCCTCGTGGGCAACCTGCATCGAAATTGGCGAGTCTCAGTCCGGGCTCGTCAGCGCAACCATGAACACCATCGGTCAAGTCGGCGGGATACTTTCGCCGATCGTCCTCGCCTGGCTCGTGGAGCGTTCGGGGGCAGCCGGTCAGTGGCTCCTTCCCCTTCAAATTATCGCGGTGCTCTACCTGTTGGCGGCGCTAAGTTGGCTGTTCATTGATCCGACCAAAGTGATCCAAGGCCGGCTGGGGCCGGCGCCAAGGCCACCTACACTGTAGGCCGCGCTGCCGACGGCGGAGTTGAAGGCGCTCGGCGTCAGCGATCCGGAGACCTTCGACTACCGGCGGTTTATCCGCGCTGGCCGGCGCTATGCCAGAATCCGGAAGCGCTGTGAGGGGGTCACCCGACGGGGTCAGGCCGTTGCGCGTTGCGGTCTGTACGGGAGGCGCGGCTCGGGAGGCTTGGGATCGTAGGTCAGACAACTCTTTCGGCTTGCGCCCCGTCTGGCGGCGGAGCCGCAGCCCGGAAGGGAACGTGAAACGGCCTGACCCCGTCCGGCCTCGGCCCCGTCCGTCCTCGTTTTTCCGGCCTGCCGCGGTCCCAGCAGGCCAACCGCCGAGCGGTGGTCAAGGGCCCGAGTGACTTGGGCTGGGGCCTGGGGTCAGTAATCCCGGAACGGCCCGCGGGGCTCGGCGGCGTCCATCCGCGCCTTCCAGGCGGCGAAGGCGGCGGCGAGACGCTGGGCGACCTCCGGGTGCTTGGCGGAAACGTCCTCCTTCTCGCCGAGGTCACGGCTCAGGTCGAACAGGCCACCCCCCTTCGGCGTCGACACCCATTTCCATTGGCCCACCCGCGCGGCGCGGTCGGACCGGCGCTCCCAGAACATCTCCGTCCGCGGCGATTTCCGCTCGCCCCGCAGCACGGGCAACAGGTCGAAACCATCCAGCTCCACGCCCGCCGGCAGCCGTGCCCCGGCCGCCGCGGCGAGGGTCGGGAAGAGTTCGAGCGTGGTGAGGAATTCGTCGGTGACCACGCCGGCGGGGAGGCGGCCGGGCCACCACGCGACGAAGGGCACGCGCAGGCCACCCTCCCACATCGTCGACTTCTGACCACGCAGGGGCGCGTTGCCGCCGTTGCCGGATCCGCCGTTGTCCGAGGCGAACAGCACGAGCGTGTTCCGGTCCTGGCCGATCTCCCCGAGCGTCCGGAGCACCTCGCCGATGGCGTCGTCCATCGAGGTGACGGCCGCGTAGTAGGCGGTGAGGCGCGCCTTGGGGTCGAGGGCGGGGTAGCGCCGGATGAATTCCGCCGGGGCCTGCACGCCGGGCTTGTCGAGGCTGGAAGCGCTGTGCGGGGCGTTGAAGGGGAGGTAGACGAAGAACGGCCGGTCGCGGTGGGCGCGGATGAAGCGGACGGCCTCGCGGCGGAACAGGTCGGTCGCGTACTGGCCCACGTCCTCCTTGGTCCGCTGGTTCCCCCGGAACATCGAGTGAATGCCGTAGCGCTCGTGGGTGTAGTAATCGATGCCGTTGTTGCCGTGCCCGTAAAACTCATCGAAGCCGCGCTGGAGCGGAAGGTAGCGGCGGGCCTGGCCCATGTCCCACTTGCCGAAGACGGCGGTCTTGTAACCGGCGCCCTGCAGGAGATTGCCCAGGGTGAGCTCGCGCGGGTCGAGCCCGAGGGTCATCTCGGGGGAGACCGCGTACTCCTCGGGCGTGAAGCGGTGGCCGTAGTTCACGAGGTCGTTACGGACCATGTCGTAGAGGCCGTGGCGCTGCGGGTAGCGGCCCGTGAGGAGGCTGGCGCGCGAGGGGGTGCACGCGGGCCAGGTCACGTAGAAGCTCGTGCCGCGCACGCCCTCGCGGGCGAGGCGGTCGAGGTGCGGGGTGAGGATCGGCTTGCTCCCGATGATGCCGAGATCCGGGTAACCCTGATCGTCGGCGAGGATGAGGATGATGTTCGGGGCCCGGGGCGTCGCGGCGGCCGCGAGGGCGGGCAGGAGCAGGGCGAGGCAGGCGAGCAGGAGGCGCATCTTCGGGGTGGGGGAGGGCCCGAGGTCACCACGGAACGCGTGGAGCGTCGAACCGATTTCCCCGCCCCGCCGCCGCAGGCGCTTGGCTGCCGCCCCCCGCCGGGCCGCTCAGAGCAGCCGGCCCGGTTCGTAGTCGGCCGCGCCCTTGAAGCGGCGTGCGAGCGGGCGCACCTCGCCGAGGAAGGCGTCGACCTGGTGCGGGGCGGCGCCGACGAAGCGGGCGTTGTCCGCGAGGATCGCCTGCAGGGCGCGTTTGCCGAGGCCGATGCGGCGGTCGCCCGCCAGCCGGGCGAAGAGGTCCGCCTCGCCCTCGCCGGTGCGGAGGGCGTGGGCCGCGGCCAGCGCGTGCTCCTTGATCGCCTCGTGGGCCGTCTCGCGTCCCGCCCCGCCCTTCACCGCCTCCATCAGGATCGTGGTGGTGGCGAGGAACGGCAGGTTGCGCTCGTTCTCGGCCGCCACCGCGGCGGGGAAGACCTGCATCTGCCGCAGCACCGTCAGGTAGGTCTCGAGGGCGCCGTCGACCGCGAAGCACGCGTCGGGCAACGCCACCCGGCGGACAACCGAGCAGGAGACATCGCCCTCGTTCCACTGGTGGCCGGCGAGGCCGGCCGTCATCGCCACGTACCCGCCGAGGATGGTGGAGAAGCCGCAGATGCGCTCGCAGTTCCGCGCGTTGACCTTGTGGGGCATCGCGGAGGAGCCGACCTGGCCCGGCTGGAATCCCTCGGTGAGCAGCCCCGCGCCGGCCATCAGCCGGAGCGTGGTGGCGGCGCTCGCCGCCGCGGCCGCGACCTGGTGGAGGGTGGTGACGACCTCGAAGTCGAGGCTCCGCGGGTAAACCTGGCCGACGTTCTCGAGCGCCGCGCGGAACCCCAGGTGGCGGAGGACGCGCGCCTCCAGCTGGTCGACCTTCCCGGTGTCCCCGCCGAGCAGCGTGAGCTGGTCGAGCTGGGTGCCGACGGCCCCCTTGAGGCCGCGGACCGGGTAGCGCTCGATGAGGTCGTCGAGGCGGGCGAAGGCGAGGAGCAGTTCCTGCCCGAACATCGCGAGCCGTTTCCCGAGCGTCGTCGGCTGGGCGGGCACGTTGTGGGTGCGGCCCGTGATCATCAGGTCGCGGTGCGCCTCGGCCTGGCGGCCGAGGGCGAGCAGGGCGGCGGCGGCCTTGAAGCGCACCAGCTGCAGCGCGCGGTGCACCTGGAGCTGCTCGACGTTCTCGGTGAGGTCGCGGCTGGTGAGCCCGAGGTGGATGAACTGCCGCTGGGCCAGGCCGGAGAACTCCTCGAGCCGGGCCTTGACGTCGTGGAGCGTCACCCGCTCGCGGGCGGCGATGGCCTCGAGGTCGATCTGGTCGCGCACGCGCTCGTAGTCGCGGATGGCCTCCGACGGGATGGGCACGCCGAGGTCGCGCTGGGCCTTCATCACGGCGATCCAGAACGCGCGTTCGAGGCCGACGCGGCCGTGCTGGGACCAGAGGTCGCGCATCGCGGGCGACGCGTAGCGCTCGGCGAGCACGTTCGGGATGGCCGCGGGGGCGGCGGTCGGGGGAGCAGGGGGAGCTTTCAAGACGGGACGGAGGAACGTTGGGCCGGGGCGGCGGACTCGGGCAGGCAGCGGACGGCAAGGTCGCGGAGCACGGCCTCCTGCTCGTCGGGTCGGCGGATGATTTCGGCGAAGGCGTGGAGAAACTCCCGCTGGTTGTCGATCAGGCGGCGCAGGGAGGGCAGCCGGGCGCTGCCGGCGAGTTTGCCGACGTACCACGGGTTCTGGCTGAAGAGGTTGAAGGAGCTTTTCTCGGTGGCGCCGGTGAAGTGGCGGCCGAAGGCGGCGGCGGCGCGGGGCATCCCGTCGAGGCCGCGGGGCCCGAGGCGCACCTCCCCGGCGTCGAGCAGGGCGCGCACCTGCAGCAAAATGCGGTTGCGGTTCTGCAGGGCCGAGATCACGGGCCGGGCGTCGCCGCCGGCGAAGAAATGCCGCCCGAGCGCGGCGAGCGTCCAGCGGAGGTCCCCGCTGAAGAAGGCCTCCGCCGACTCGAAAAAGTCCCCTTCCGCCGCATTCGGGGTGAGCTCGGCGACGTGCGCCTCGGTGATCGCCTCGCCCTCGCCGGCGTACGCGGCCAGCTTGTTCACCTCCTCGACCAGCAGGCGCGTGTTCGCGCCCACCTTGGCGAGCAGCAGTTCCACCGCGCCGGGCTCGAAGCGCGTCCCGAGGCCCTGCGCCTCCGCCCGCGCCACCGCGGCGAGCGCGTCGCCCCCGGCCTCCCCGTCCCCGCCCACCAGCGTGAAGTCGGCCTGCTTCTCGCACCACTTGGGGAACGACCGGCGCCGGTCCACCGGGCTCGCGCTCACCAGCACCAGCGTCTCCTCCGGATTCACCGCGGCCAGCACCTGCTGCAGGTCCTCGACCGCGCGCAGCGTGCCCTCCGCGCGGCCGGTCACGCTGTCGGCGAGGAAGTTCACGTCCTTGAGCCAGACGAGCCGGCGGCCGCCGAACATCGCGACGGTCTGGACGGCCTCGCGGAACCGGTTCACGGCGCCCGCGACCTCGCCGACGTTGCCGGCGAAGCCGTTGACGACCTCGCGGGCGAACTCGTCGGGCACTTCTGCGGCGAGGGCGTCGAAGCGTTCGCGCGCCAGGCGGCCGACGAGGAAGTCGTCGGCGCCGCAGAGGAAGGTGAAGGGCCGGGCGACCGCCATCCCGCGATGGGATGGAGGGCGTCGCGGGGCGCGAGCAAATTCGCGGCCGCGCCGGCTCTGGCGGAGGGGTGGGGCGGCCCGGGTCCGCCGAGGAAACGACGGGGGGTTCTTTCACCGCGAATTTACCAGAAAAGGGTGGCGCGGCCCGCGGGGTGCGCCGAGGCTCCGCGGGCTGCTGCGATGCCGCCTTCCGCCGACCCCGCCCCTGCTGCGCCGGCCCCCTCCTGGGCGCGTGACCTGCTGCTGCTGGCCCTGCTCGCCGGGGCGCTGAACTTTTTCCTGCTCGGGCGGCTGCCGTTGGCGAACCCGGACGAGTCGCGCTACGCCGAGATCCCGCGGGAGATGCTGGCGCGCGACGACTGGGTGGTGCCGCACCTCAACGGCATCCCCTATTTTGAGAAGCCGCCGCTGGTCTACTGGACGGTGGGCCTAAGCCGGGTGCTGTTCGGTCCCGGGGAATTCGCCGCGCGTTTGACGCCCGCGCTGTTCGGTCTCGGGGGGGTGCTGCTCGCGTACGCGGCGGCCCGGCGCCTGTATGGGCGCCGAGCGGGGTGGTGCGCGGCGGCGGTGCTGGCGACCTGCCTGCTCCACTTCACGCTCTCGCGGGTGCTGCTGCTGGATATGCCGGTGGCGATGCTGATGGCTGCCGTGCTGGTCTGCTTCCTCGCCGGCGTGCACGAGCCGCCGGGCCCCCGCCGGCGGGCCCTGTTCCTCGCGCTCTACGCGGCGGCGGCGCTCGCCACGCTGGCCAAGGGGCTCATCGGCTTCCTCCTGCCCGGCGCGGTGATGTTCCTCTGGCTGTTGCTGCTGGGGGAGTGGCGCCGCCTGCGCCCCCTGCACCTGCCCTCCGGGGCCGCCCTCTTCCTCCTGATCGCCGCGCCGTGGCACCTGCTGGCCGCGCAACGTCACGACGGCTGGGCCCGGTTCTACTTCATCCGCGAGCATTGGGAACGGTTCACGACCGACACGCACCTTCGCGGGGAACCGTGGTGGTTCTTCGGGGCGGTGCTCCTCGCGGGATTGTTCCCCTGGGTGGGGTTCCTCTTCCCCGCGGTGCGGGCCGCCCTGGCCGGCGGCTGGGCGCGGCGGCGGGAGCATGCCGTGGGCTGGTTCCTGGTCCTCTGGGTCGCGTTCATCGTCCTCTTCTTCTCCCTCTCCCGCTCGAAACTCATCCCCTACATCCTGCCCGTCTACCCCGCGCTGGCCGTGCTCGTCGGCGGCTGGCTCGCCCGCCTCTGGGAGGACGGGGACCCCGCCCCGCTTCGCACCGGGCTCCGGATCGGGGCCGCCGGCTACCTCCTGCTCGCGGTCGCGCTGGTGGTCCTGGCCTTCCGCCCCGGCCTCGTGCGGGGCGCGTCGCAGGTAACGGGGCTGACGCCCCTGGCCCTCACCCTCGCCGCTGGCCTCGGTCTGGGCGCGGCGGGGATCGCGTGGACGGCGACGCGCCGCGGGGTGGCGGCGGGCCTGGGCGCGCTCGGGGGCGTCACGATCCTGTTTCTGGTCTCCGTCATCGTAGCCGCGCCGATTTTCCAGCGGGCCGGAACGCGCGATCTCGCGGTGGCGGCCCGAGCGCTGGTGCGGCCCGCCGACGAGGTGTTTCACTACTGGGCCTTCTACCACGACTTCGTCTATTATTCCGGCCGGGAGGTCGGCCTGGTCAGCTACGTCGACGAGTTGCAGGTGCAGTTCCTCGACCCCGCGGAGCGCGCCCGGCGCTTCATCGACGAGGCGGAACTGCGGCGCCGTTGGGCCGGCCCCGGCCGCGTCTGGGTCGTGATCCGCCGCCGTGAGCTCGACCATCCGCAGTCCGCGTTTGCCGCCGGCGGCCTGACCTACCATACGCTCGCGAACACCCCCGTGCACGCGCTCATCAGCAACCAGCCCTGAAATGGCCGCCCCCTTCCTGCCCCTCACCCGCCCGACCATCGACGAGGAGACCATCGCCGGCGTCGCGGAGGTGCTGCGCTCCGGTTGGATCACCTCGGGGCCGAAGGTGCGCGAGTTCGAGGCGCAGCTCTCGGCCCGGTGCGGCGGCCGACCCGTGCGCGCGTTCAACTCGGGCACCTGCACGATGGAGGTGGCGCTCCGCCTCGCGGGCATCGGCCCCGGCGACGAGGTCATCACCACGCCGCTGTCGTGGGTCGCCACCAGCAACGTGATTTTGACCGTGGGTGCGCGGCCGGTGTTCGTCGACGTCGACCCCGTGACGCGGCTGATCGACCTGGACCGTGCCGCGGCGGCCGTCACGCCCGCGACCCGCGCCCTGCTGCCGGTGGACCTCGCGGGCCTGCCGGTGGACCGCGACCGCCTGCACGCCCTCGCGGCGCGTCACCGCCTGCGGGTGATCGAGGACGCGGCGCAGTCGCTCGGCAGCACGTGGGCGGGGCGCGCGGTCGGGGCCGCCGGCGACTTCGTCTCCTTCAGCTTCCACCCCAACAAGAACGTCACGACCATCGAGGGCGGCGCCCTGGTGCTCAACGACGAGCGCGAGGCCAAGCTCGCCGAGCAGTACCGGCTACAGGGCGTGGTGCGGAGCGGGCTCGACGGGATGGAGGTGGAGGTGGTGGGCGGGAAGTTCAACCTCACCGACGTCGCCGCCCGCGTGGGCCTCGGGCAGCTGCCGCGGCTGGAGGAGTTCAACGCGCGGCGGCGGGCTCTCGCCCGGCGTTACCTTGAGCTGCTGGATACGCCCGAGCTGCGCGACCTGGGGCTCGGCCTGCCGCCGGCGGATTTCACCCAGACCAACTGGCACATGTTCCAGGTGGAGCTGCCGCTGGCGCGCCTGACCGTGGACCGCGCCGGCGTGATGGCGGCCCTGCAGGCGGCGGGAATCGGCTCGGGCGTGCATTACCCGGCGATCCACCTCTTCGCCGTCTACCGGCGGCTGGGCTGGAAGGCGGGGGATTTCCCGATCGCGGAGCGGCTCGGGCGTGCGCTGCTCACGCTCCCGCTGTTCCCGACGATGACCGACGCCGACGTGGAACGCGTCGCGGCGGAGCTGACCACGATCCTGCGCGCCCACCGCCGCTGAACCCCGCCGTCGCCGTGCCCGCCGCCTCCTCCGCTCCCGAGCTCTCCGTCGTCATCCCCGTCTACAACGAGGAGCTCAACCTCCCCGTGCTCTTTGCGCGGCTTTACCCGGTGCTCGATGCCCTCGGCCGGACGTACGAGGTGCTCTTCACCAACGACGGCAGCGCGGACGGCTCGCTGGCGCTCCTGCGCGCCCAGCACGCGGCCCGGCCGGACGTCACGCGCGTCATCGATTTCAACGCCAACTACGGCCAGCATATGGCGATCATGGCGGCGTTCGAGCGGGTGCGCGGCGCGGTGGTGGTGACGCTCGACGCCGACCTGCAGAATCCGCCGGAGGAAATCCCGCGGCTGCTGGAGCGGATTGATGCCGGGCACGATTACGTCGGCGGTTACCGCTTGGACCGGCAGGACTCGTGGTTCCGCACCTGGGCCTCGCGGCTGGTGAACTTCGTGCGCGAGCGGACCACCAGCATCCGGATGACGGACCAGGGCTGCATGCTGCGGGCGTACCGGCGCGGCATCGTGGAGGCGATCGTGCGCAGCGGGGCGATCAACACCTTCATCCCGGCGCTGGCCTACAGCTTCGCGGCGCGGCCGGCCGAGGTCGGCGTGCGGCACGAGGAGCGCCACGCGGGGGTTTCCAACTACTCGTTCTACCGGCTGGTGCGGCTGAACTTCGACCTCATCACCGGCTTCTCCCTGGCCCCGCTGCAGATCTTCACGATGTTCGCGCTCTGCAGCGCCGCCGGCAGCTTCCTGCTCGTGCTCATCCTCGCCGGGCGCCGCATCTTCCTCGGACCCGAGGAGGGCGGGCTGTTCACGCTCTTCGGCATCCTGTTCTTCCTCATCAGCGTCACGATGGTCGGCATCGGACTGATCGGCGAATACGTCGGCCGCACCTACCAGGTGGTGCGCGCCCGCCAGCGCTACCACGTCCGCGAGGAGCTCGGCGCCCCCGCCGCGCAATCCGCGGCGCCGGTTGCACCGGGCCCGCGGAGCGCTTAATTGCGGGCAGAGACGCCGCCCATTTCGCGGCGCCCCGTCCGCCTCCCGGCCGGGCCGGGGGTGACGGGTCCTTTTCCGGCCCGGCATCATAGGAGCACACATATCATGACCATGCTGACACGCTGGGATCCGTTCCGGGAGCTCGAGGACATGCACAACCGCCTGTCCACGTTCTTCAACCGCGCGCCCGCCCGCGTTGGTTGGGGCGACGGCGGGGAATCGCTGGCCCTGGCCGACTGGTCGCCCGCGGTGGACATCACCGAGGACGACAAGGAGTACCTGATTAAGGCCGAGCTACCGGAGATGAAGAAGGAGGACGTGAAGGTGACCGTGGAGAACGGCGTCCTTTCCATCTCCGGCGAGCGCAAGCTCGAGGAGGAGAAGAAGGGCCGCCGCTTCCACCGCGTCGAACGCGCCTACGGGGCCTTCGAGCGCAGCTTCTCGCTGCCCGAGGACGCC
>JAIXQE010000069.1 GCA_027485815.1 Opitutaceae bacterium | reverse complement strand
GGGCGGGGTGGTGACGGGCGGGATGGCCATTTACGACACGATGAACTTCCTGCAGTGCGACATCGTCACGTACTGCGTCGGGATGGCCGCCAGCATGGGCACGGTGCTCCTTGCCGCGGGAACCAAGGGCAAGCGCTTTGCCCTGCCGAACAGCCGGGTGATGATCCACCAGCCCAGTGGCGGTGCCGGCGGGCAGGCCGCCGATATCGCGATTGCCGCGCGTGAGATCCTGCGCTGGCGCCGGACGCTCAACGAGGCCCTCGCCCGGCACACGGGCAAGTCCGCCGACCAGATCGGCAAGGACTCGGACCGCGATTATTACATGAGCGCGCAGGAGGCCAAGGACTACGGGATCGTCGACCACGTGGTCGTGTCGACCCGGGAGGCGCAGGCCGCCGTGCAGGCGGCCGTCTGAGCCCGCGGCGGCCGGCCCAGTCCGTCCTCGACTCCCCCTTGCCCCCGTTCAGGCTGTCTGGATGGCGAAGCCCGCTCGACTGACCCTCTGCTCCTTCTGCGGCAAGTCGCAGACGGAGGTGCGCAAGATCATCGCGGGGCCGGGCGTCTACATCTGCGATTCCTGCGTCAACGTCTGCAAGACGATCATGGACCGGGAGCTGAAGCCGGCCGCGAGCGAGGCCCGGCCCGCGTTCCGCCTGGTCAAGCCCGCGGACCTCAAGCGCGCCCTCGACGAGCATGTGGTGGGGCAGGAGCACGCGAAGAAGGTGCTCTCGGTCGCCGTCTACAACCATTACAAGCGCCTGAGCTTCCAGCCTGAGACCGGCCGGGGAGCCTCGGCCGCCGCGGAGTTCAGCGATGTCGAGGTCGAGAAGAGCAACATCCTCCTCGCGGGGCCAACCGGCTCGGGAAAGACCTTCCTCGCCCGCACTCTCGCCCGCCTGCTGGAGGTCCCCTTCGCCATCTCCGACGCCACCACGCTGACGGAGGCGGGCTACGTCGGGGAGGATGTCGAGAACGTCGTCCTGCGGCTGCTCCAGGCGGCGAATTACGACGTCAAGAAGGCGGAGTGCGGCATCATCTACATCGACGAGATCGACAAGATCGGGCGGAAGACGGAAAACGTCTCCATCACCCGCGATGTCTCCGGCGAGGGCGTGCAGCAGGCGCTGTTGAAGATCCTCGAGGGCACGACCTGCAACGTCCCGCCTCAGGGCGGCCGGAAGCATCCGAACCAGGAGTACGTCCAGATCAACACGGCGAACATCCTCTTCATCTGCGGTGGCGCGTTCGTGGGCCTAGAGGGCATCGTGGAGCGCCGGCTGGGCGGCCGGAGCCTCGGCTTCGGCGCGGCGTCCGCCGCGAGGGAGGCCGGCACGCCGGAGAAACTGATGAAGGCGCTCGCGCCGGAGGACCTGATCCGCTTCGGGATGATCCCGGAGTTCATCGGGCGCCTGCCCGTCGTCTCGGTCCTTGACCGGCTCGACGTGCCCGACCTCGAGCGCATTTTGCTGCGCACCAAGAACGCGATCGTGAAGCAGTATGCCAAGCTGCTCGCGATGGAAGGCGTCCGCCTTCGCCTGACGCCCGACGCGGTGCACGCCATCGCCCAGCGCGCGATCGAGCTCAAGACCGGCGCCCGCGCCCTCCGCTCCATCCTCGAGTCCCTGATGCTGGAAGTGATGTACGAACTGCCCTCCCGCGACGACGTCACCGAGGTGGTGATCGACGCGGCGGTGGTTGCGGGCCGCCGCCGCCCGGTGCTGCGGCGGGCGGGGCGCACGGAACCGACTCAGGACGCCGCCTGAGGACCTCCTCAGATCAGCGGGAACAGCCGCGCGGTGAGCAGGATCAGCAGGAACCCGATGCAGCCCATCAAGGCGAACATCACGGACATCGTCCGCAGCGTCTCGCGCTCGGAGAGGCCCGCGGAGCGTGACAGGACCCAGAAGCCGCTGTCGTTCATCCACGGCACGAGCTTGGAAGCGCAGCCAATGGTCAGCGCAAGGTAGACTGGGTGGCAGCCGAGCGTCTCTGGGGTGGCCAGCGGGCCGACGATGCCGACGCTGGTCACCATCGCCACCGTGGCCGAACCCTGCGCCACGCGGACCAGCGCGGTGACGGCGAAGGCGAGCGGCAACACGCCCACCGCGTGGGCTTGGGCGAGTTCCTTCAGGCGCTCGCCGACGCCCGTGTCCTGAAGGCAGCCGCCGAACACCCCGCCGGCCGCGGTGATGAGGAGAATGGTGCCGCCGTCCGCCAACGCCGCCTGCACGTGCCGGCGAGTCTGGTCCGCGCTGAGCCCGGGGCGGGTGGCGAGCGTGAACAACGCGATCCCCGCGGCGAGGGCGAGGGCGATGTTGGGATGACCCACCAGGGTCACCACGGGCTGGAGCGAAGCGGGCAGCAGGCCTAGGTCGCTGAAGGTCTCGCTGGAGATCAGGATCACCGGCAGCACGATCGGGGCGAGGGCCAGCCAAAGCGGGGGCAAATCCTCGTCGCGGAAAGCAGCGGTGGGGGCCGCGAGGCCGCTCGCTTCGCCCGAAACGGCGCGCAGCGGGGTCGGCCACCGGCGGTTCGCCCAAGCCGCGTAGGCGAGGCCGCAGCTGGCCGTCAACGCGCTCAGCACCAGCCCCGCGAGCATCATCAGTCCGATGTCCACCTTCAGGATCGTCGCGGCGAAGAGCGGGCCCGGGGTCGGGGGGACGAGGGAGTGCGTCATCGTCGTGCCGACGGCGATGGCGAGGACGTAGAGCAGATAATCGCGCCCCGTTCGCGCGGCGAGGGCTCGCGCGATGGGGATGAGCAGCAGGAATACGGTGTCGAAAAACACCGGAACTCCGAGGATGAGCCCGCTCACGGCCAGCACCAGCGGCGCGCGGCGTTCTCCGCAGGTCCGGAGCGCCGAGCGCACGATGCGCTCCGCGCCGCCGCTGTGCAGCAGGCAGGCCCCGACGACGGAGGCGAGCGCGATGAGCAAACCGAGGTTGCCGCAGGCGGCGCCAAACTTGGTGGCCAGGCGGGTACCCACCGGATCTTCGGCCCGTGCCCGCGCCTCCGCGGGTGACTTTTGCTGTGCCAGCAGGTTGCGCTCCAGCGCGGCCGGCGGCGTCAGCAGCGAGACCGTCAGCGCCGCGGCGAGGAGCGCGACGAAGGGGTGCAGGCGCAGTCCAACGATTCCTCCGATCACGACGACAACGCCCAGCAGCAGCAGGTAGAGGGGGTCCATGGGGTTGCGCGATTGAGGCGGGGCGGGAGTCCGAGGCAAGCCTGCCGCCAACTCCGGCTTGCGCCGGGAACGGCGAGGCGCCCGTATCGAGGAAACGTATGTCCCTCTATCTCGGCATCGATTCCGGCACCCAAAGCGTCAAGGCGGTGGTGCTCGATCTGGAGCGCGGACGGGTGGTGGCCGAGGGGCGCGCGCCGCACCGACTGATCCCCGGGCTCCCCGTCGGCCACCTGGAGCAGCATCCGCAGGACTGGGTCCGCGCCATGGACCGCGCCATCCAGGCGGCGCTCACGGGAGTCGAGCGCGCCCGGGTCCGGGGCATCGGGGTCTCCGGCCAGCAGCACGGATTTGTCCCGCTGGATGCGCAAGGGGAGGTCATCCGGCCGGCCAAACTCTGGTGTGACACGAGCACCACGGACGAGTGCGCGCTGTTGACCCGCCGTCTGGGTGGCGCGCGGAGTGCCTTGCGGGCGACGGGCAACCTGTTCCTGCCCGGCTTCACCGCGCCCAAGATCCTCTGGCTCCGCCGGCACGAGCCCGCGAATTTCCGCCGGTTGCGTCAGGTGCTCCTGCCGCACGATTACCTGAATTTCCATCTCACGGGGAATTACACGATGGAAGCGGGGGACGCCTCGGGCACGGCGCTGCTGGATGTCCGTCGCCGGCGGTGGTCCGCCCCGGCCCTCGCGGCGATTGATCGCGATCTGGGCGACTGGCTGCCGCGGCTGATCGAGGCGAACGCACCCGCGGGCACCCTTCGCCCCGCGTTGGCACGGCGCTACGGACTGTCGCCCGAGGTGGTCGTGAGCGCCGGCGGTGGTGATAACATGATGGGTGCGATTGGCACTGGTAACGTCGTGTCGGGCGTGGTTTCCGCGAGCTTTGGCACCAGCGGTACCATCTATGCCCATTCCGACGTTCCCGTGGTGGATCCAGCCGGGGAGATCGCTGGCTTCTGTTCCTCGACCGGCGGCTGGCTGCCGCTGCTCTGCACAATGAACGTCACGTCCGTGACGGAGGGGGTTCGTGAGCTGCTGGGGCTTGACCGGGCGGGCTTCGAGCGTCTGGTGGCCGCTAC
Source organism: Opitutaceae bacterium (assembly GCA_027485815.1). Lineage (GTDB taxonomy): Bacteria > Verrucomicrobiota > Verrucomicrobiia > Opitutales > Opitutaceae > ER46. The sequence continues at coordinate 117,700 of JAIXQE010000069.1, read as the reverse complement.
CCCCGCCGGGGCCGGGGGCCTGCTGCTGCTGCCGTACCTTGCCGGCGAGCGCACGCCGAATGTCCCGCTCGGTTCCGGGGTGCTGCTGGGCCTCAATCGCGCGAACCTGGATCGGGGGAGCCTCGCCCGCGCGGCGATGGAAGGGGTGACCTTGGGGATGAACTACGGATTGCGGCGACTCGGCGAACTCGGGGTGCGTCCCCGGGAGATCCGGGTGACCGGGGGCGGCGCGCGGTCGGCCGCCTGGCGCCAGATGATGGCCGATATCTTCGGGGTGCCCGTAGTCGGGATGCGGGAGGACGAGGGTGCGGCGCTGGGAGCCGCCCTGCAGGCCGCGTGGTGCGACGGGCATCGGACGGGCCAGGGGCAACGTCTGCAGCATTACACGGACCGCGTCGTCAAGGTCGCGGAGGCCACGCGGCGACTCCCGGACCGCGGGCGGGTGCGGCGCTACGCGGAGCTCCAGCGGTTGCAGGGCGAGCTGGGCCGCGCGGTCGGTGGACTATTCGGCCCGGTGCGCGCGTTTCAGCAGGCGGGCTGAGCCCGGCCGGGCGCGGGCGCCGCGGCGGCTCAGGCCGGCAGTTCCCAACCGCGGCGGGGCGTGCGGCTGAGGAACGGATCGGCGGCGCGCGTGTTGGTCACGCGCATCGCCTCCGCATCCCAGATCAGCTTTTGCCCGGCCCGGAACGCCACGTTGCCGAGGTGGTTCGACTCGGTCAGCCAGCCGCCGTACTCGAAGTCCGCCAACGCCCGGCCTGAGCCGCGGATGGCGTCGAGCCACTCCCGGTGGTGGGACGTTGCGCGGGGCAGGGAGGGCGCGGGCCGGGGCGCGGTGGCGGAGTCGGCCTCCGGCAGCAGCAGGTGCTTCCCGTAATCGGAGAGCAATTGACCCTTCGCGCCGATGAAGAGCACTCCGTTCGGCCAGCGCGGGATGCGCTCCTCCCGCCACGGTGCCGGGCGCTCCTCGCCCTGATGCCACGTGAGGCGGACGGGGGGCTGGGCGCCGCGGGCCGGGAACTCGTACACCGCGCGCATCGAGGCCGGGGCGATCTCCGGATGCGGCTCCGGGCCGAACGCCTCGATGGTCCGGGGCGCGCGCAGGTCGAGCGCCCAGAACGGGAGGTCATTCCAATGGGAACCGAGGTCGCTCATCGTCCCGTTGCCGAAATCCCACCAGCGGTACCACTTCGGCCCGGGCACATAGATCTCGTTGAACGGCCGCTCCGGGGCCGGCCCCAGCCACAGGTCCCAATCCAGGTCCGCCGGCACCGGCATCGCCGGCGGCCGCGCCGTGACGTGCACCCGGTCCTGGTGGGTCGCCGCCGCCTCCGCGCTCTGCAGCCCCCACGCGCGGGAGACCCAGACGTGCACCTCCGTGACGGGACCGATCACCCCGCCCCGGATCAGCTCCACCACCCGCCGGAAGTTCTCGCTGGCGTGGATCTGGATGCCCATCTGCGTGACGACCCCCGCCGCGCGGGCGGCGGTGCGCACCAGGCGCGCCTCGTGGACATTGTGGGTCAGCGGCTTCTCGCAATAGACGTGTTTGCGGGCCTTGAGCGCGAGCAGCGTGGCGAGCGCGTGGGTATGCTCGGCGGTGCTTACGACCACGGCGTCGAACTCGTGCTCCCGTTCAAAGAGCCGGCGGAAGTCCCGTTCCTGGCGGGCCCGGGGATGCGCGGCCGAGGCGGCTGCGAGGGCGCGCGCGGAGACATCGCACAGCGCGACGATGTCCTCGGAGGCGACCCCCTTGAGGTTGCCACCGCCGCGACCGCCGGTGCCGATGACCGCGAGCCGCAGCCGGCTGTTGAGGTTCTGTCCGCGGAGCAGGGCCGGCGCCGCGAGGGCGGCCGCGGCGCGACGGGTGAATTGGCGGCGGGTCAGGAGGGGGGCGGGGGGACGCATTGGGGTAAATTCAGAGATCGAGGACCCGATCCATCCGCCTGGCCACGTCGGCGAGGTAGGCCCAGTCGCCGCCCTTGACCTCGGCGGCGGCCCAGCCGCGGAATTCAATCCGGGCCAGTTCCGCCCGCACCGCGGGCCAGTTGATGCTGCCCTCGCCGAGCGGGACATCGAAGCCCTTCTGCATCCCTTCCCGCATCGCCCGTCCCAGGTCGTATTCCTTGACGTCGAGCTTGAGGATCCGGCGCCCGAGGACCTCGGCCCAATGTTCCGCGACGCCCCAGCGCATCGGGTTGCCGACGTCGAAATGCACCTGCACCCACGGGCTGCTGACCTCGTCGATGAACCGCGCTAGGTCGAAGGGGCTCACGAGGAACGTGGCCCAGACGTTCTCGACCAGCAGCCGGACCCCGGCCCGTTCCGCGAGGGGCGCCGCCTCCCGGAGCTGGTCGCGGCAGCGCTCCCAGTTGCGGACGAGGGAGGCCTTCTGGTCGTAGCGGGCGACCACAAGCATCGAATCCCCGCCCAGCCGCCGCGTGAGCTCAATGCCCTCCCCGAGCGCCTCGGTGCGGGCGCCGACGGTGCCGTCGATCACCAGGCCGCTGGCGCGGCTGGCGGCCAGCCAGGCGGGTTCGTCGGTCACGTGGCTCAGGCTGGGTTCGACGCCGTCGAATCCGCATTCCCGCAGCCGGCGGAAGGCCGCCTCGAGCGGCTGGCCCTTGGCCCCGGTCACCATCCCCCATTTCAGCGACTTGCGGATCCGGCCCGTGAATTGGCCGGCGGCGGCGCGGGAGGCGATTGCGCCGGCCGCGGCCGTTGTGGACTGCAGGAAATGGCGGCGAAGCATGGGTTCAGCCGGCGTGGGGTGGGGTGGGGGGGCGGTCGAAGTAAAGCCTCACTTCGGCGCCGGGAGCCTGCAGGAGTTGCTGGGCCCGCTGCAAGGCCCGCTTCGTGGCCAGGTTGGGATTTTCCGCGGACGGAAAGACGTTCTCGGCCCCGAGCTTTGCGAGCAATCCGCTGTTCCGCAGCACGCGGAGCACGTCCTCCTGCACCCCGCTGATCAGGAGGTGGCGCCCGGTCTGGCGCATCCAGTCGTCCAGCGCATGGAGCGCAAAGACGGTCGTGGCATCGAGGTGACGGGCGCTGCGCAGCCGCAGGACCACCACCCGCAGGTCCTCCTGCTCGAGGCGCTGGCGGACCTGCTCCTGGAAGAGGTCCGCGGCCCCGAAGAAGAGCTCGCCCTCGACGTGGATGATCGCGATCTGCGGGTGCGCGCGGATGCCCTCGGCGGGCAGTTGCGACAGCCGGTCGTTCGCGTCGAACGTGTACTCGACCAGCTTGGGGGTCGAGGCCTTGCGCAGCGCGAGGGCCAGCGAGGCGCCGATCCCGAGGTAGATCGCGGTGTCCAGCGGCAGCAGCAGCGCGGCGGCGAAGGTCAGGCCGAGCACGATCGCGTCGGACCGCGTCGCCCGGGCCGCGATCCGGATGTGCGACCAGTCGATCATCCGCAGGCCCACGAGCACCAGCGAGGCCGCCAGCGCGGGAATGGGGATGTGGTTGAGGAAGCGGGAGGAGAGCAGCAGGGCGATCAGCAGCAGCACCGCCGCGGCCAGCCCCGCGACCCGCGTCGCCGCCCCGCTCTGGACGTTGACCGCCGAGCGCACGAACGAGACGGAACCCGGGATCGTGCCGAAGAAGGCGTTGGCCAGGTTGCCGGCCCCCAGCCCCATCACCTCGCGGTTCGGATCGATGGTGTCGCCGTGCCGGGGCGCGTAACCCTTGGCGAGCGAGACGGCCTCGATCATGCCCAGCAGGGCGATCGCGAGGGCGGTGCTCAGGATGGTGCGGAGCAGCGGCAGGTCCTCCGGTCCGAACGGTACCCCGGCGTACTCGGGCAGGACGGCGTCGAGCGCCCCCTGCTCGGCGAGGGTGGGGATCCCCAGGGATCGCAACTGGGGCACGTGCCAGCTCAACAGCGTGAGCACCACCAGCCCCAGGAGGACCCCGGGCCACTTCGGCCGCACGGCCCGGATCACGAGGTAGAGCGCCAGCGCCGCCCCGCCGGTCAACGGCACCGCATAGTGGAAGTCGAGCCGGGCGATCTGCTGGAGCCCCGTCCAGAGCTGCAGCAGCATCGGCTGGCTGCGGTCCCGCGGGATCCCGAAGAGCCCGTGGAGCTGGGTGATCACCAGCAGGACGCCCGTGGCGGCCGAGTACGCGATCACCACCGAGCGGGAGATGAATTGGGTCACCTGGCCGAGGCGCAGCAGCGCGGCAAGGATCTGCAGGACCCCGATCAGGCCGGCCAGGACGACCGCGAGCTCGAGCGGCGTCAGGGCGGTGGCGCGGCCGTAGTGGATCGCGGAGGCGACCAGCAGCGTGACCGAGTTGGTCGCGCCGAAGATGATCACCCGAGACGAGAAGTAGAGGGCGGAAACGAAGGCGCCGACGATGGCGCACATCAGCACGGTGGTCGGCGGCAGGCCCAGGACCAGCGCGAAGCCGAGCACCTGCGGAATCGAGACCAGCGTGACGGTCAGCGCGGCCTGCAGGTCCCGGCGCAGCTCCTCGCGGGTGTAGCCACGCAATTCGCTGCCGAGCCGGGGGAGCAGCAGACGCCAGTTGGGCTTCAGGCTGTCCAGCAGCGGTGAGGCGTCGATCACGGCGGGGACGCAACCACCTCGCCCCCGGGGAGGCAAGCGCCCGGCGGTGCGGCCGGGTCAACGACGCTGGTCCGGGAGGAAGCGCGCGAGGAGGAGCCGGAATCGCTCGATGTCGAGCGGCTTGGTCAGGTGCTCGTCCATCCCGGCGGCCAGGCACTGCTCGCGCGTGCCCCGGGCGAGTGAGGCGGTGAGGGCGAAGATGGGCACCCGGTGGCCGGGCGGCTCGGCCTCCCGGATGCGCCGCGTGGCCGCGAGCCCATCGGTCTCCGGCATATGCAGGTCCATCAGGATCACGTCGAGTCCGCCGCGGTGCGCCCGGCGGATGGCGGCCTCGCCGCCGTCCGCGACCTCGGTCTGGAATCCGTGGCGTTGCAGGAACAATTCGAGCAGGAGCCGGTTGGTCTCGAGGTCGTCGACCACCAGCACGCGCGGTCCCCGGGATCGTGGATCGGCCGCGACCGCCGTGGGTGGCAGCTCGCTGCGCGCGGCGGGACGCAGGGGAAGCACGATGAGGAACTCGACCCCGCCGGGCGAATCACCGTCGACGATGATCTCGCCGTCCATCAGGCGCACGAGCCGGTAGGCCAGGCCGAGGCTCAGGCCGGGGCGTCCCGGCGCGGCGCTCTCCGGGCCGCGGTGCGGGGCAAAGGCCGGAAGGAGTTCCGTGGCTCCCGCCGGGCCCTCCCGCGGACGCGAATCCTTGACCCGCAGCCGGAGCTCGCCCGTGGCGTGCGCGAATTTCGGCGCGACCCAGCCGCCGGAGATCTCGACGGTGCCCCCGGCGGAGCAGCCGAGCGCGTTTTCGAGGAGTTTGGCGGCCACCTGGGCAAAGCGCTGCCGGTCCCCCCACACCAGCACCTCCGCGAGTTCGTCAGCCGAGAGCCGCACTGCCGCGCCGGGCCCGCGCCGCTGCGCCACGCAGGCCCTCAGGACCTCGAGGGGCGCGAAGGGGCGCGGTTCGAGGCGGAGCCGGCCCTGCTCGAGACGCGCGTAGTCGACCAGGTCCTGGAGGACGCCCTCCATCCTCGAGGTTTGCGCCAGGATGGCCTCGACGTGATCGCGCTGCCTTCCGTCCAGCGTGGTCGTGCCGAGGCCCTGTGCTCCCGCGCGCACGGCGCGCAGCGGGCCGCCCAGCTCCTGCTCCGCCACGGAAAGGAAATCCTCCCGGAGGCGCTCCGCGCCGGCCTCGCTGGAGGCGGCCTGGAGCAGCTGCGCCTCGGTGGCCTCCCGCGCCTGCTCGGCGCGCCGCAGGCGCTTGCGTTGCCGGAACGCGAGGTAAAGCAGCAGTCCCGCGGCCGCGGTCTCCCCGATCAGCACGAGGCGCACCGTCAGCAGGGACGCGAACGAGACGTTGTCATCGTCGTCGAGCAGGAAGGTCGCAGCCTCGGCGAGCACGGCGCCGATGAGCAGGATGCCGCCGGCGAGGCACAACTTCCGTAGCCATTCACCGGCGCGGGGGTAGACCTTGGGGATGACGCCGCGGGCCCTGACCAGGCCGATCACCGCCAGCACGGCTACGCCCAGCGCGTCGAGGCGCCACTCCACGAACCAACGGGAGAGCTCGGTCTTCAGGGCCATGCGTGGTGACGCACGCAGGCTCAGTCCTGCCACCCGACGGCGACAAACTGCGCTTTTACGTATTTTTGATCCCCGCGGGCCTCCGGCCTACGTGATCCCACGTAGACGCGGGGCGGGGGCCACTTACTGTGCCCGGCGCGAGGTGCGGCGGACCGCGGGGGCTTCGCCGGCGGGCAGTGCGAGCAGGTCGTATTCCTCGGCGCCGGTGATCCGGACCTCGGCGAACTCCCCGACCGGGAGGGTCAGGGGAACGTAGACCCGGCCGTCGATGTCGGGCGCGTCGCCCTCGCCGCGGGCCACGCCCGGCTCATCCACCAGCACGCGCCGGCGCTGGCCGACGGCGGCGGCGTTGATCTCCGCGGCGATCGTGCGCTGGAGTCCCATCAGCCGGTGCCAGCGCGCCTCCTTCACCTTGGCCGGGATCTGCGCTTCCAGCTTCGCGGCCCGCGTGCCTTCCTCGGGGGAGTAGCGGAACACGCCCAGCCGCTCAAAGCGCGTTTCCCGGATGAAGGTGCAGAGTTCGTCGACGTCCGCCTCGGTCTCCCCCGGAAAGCCGGTGATGAACGTGGTCCGCAGGGCGATGCCGGGCACGCCGGCACGGATCCGGCGGATCAGGTCGCGGATGTGATCGCCGGAGGTCTCGCGCTGCATCCGGCCGAGCATCGCGTCGCTGATGTGCTGCAGCGGCATGTCGACGTAGCGGGCCACCTTGGGGCAGGCGGCGATCGTCGCGATCAGTTCGTCGCTCCAGTGCGCGGGATGCGTGTAGAGCAGGCGGATCCAGAAGTCGCCCTCGATGGCGTTCAACTGGCGCAGCAGGCTGGTGAGCGCGGCACCGCGGCTCGAATCGACCGGGGTGCGCGGCCCGGGCCGTTGCTCCCAGGTGTCCATCCCGAAGTAGGTCGTGTCCTGCGAGATCAGGTTGATCTCGCGCACCCCCTCGCGCACCAGTTGCCGGGCCTCGGCCACCACGCTCTCGATCGTGCGGCTGCGGTGCCGGCCGCGGATCTGGGGAATGATGCAGAAGGTGCAGGGATGGTTGCAGCCCTCGGCGATCTTGAGGTACGCGAAATGGCGGGGCGTGAGCCGGAAGCGGGGGGTGTCGTAATCCGGGATGAAGGTGGAGCGACCCTGGATGAACACCGGCGGCCCCTCGGCCGCCTGTTCGCGCGCGAGGAGACCCTCGATGATCGGCGCCACGCTGGTCACCTGGTCCAAGCCGATGAACGCGTCGACCTCGTCCTGCAGTTCCGTGCGCAGGTCGCCCGCGAAACGCTGCGCCATGCATCCGGCGACGATCAGCTTCTGCTGGCGGCGGCGGCGGCGCATCCCGCGCTGCCGGTGGACCTCGAGGATGTGTCCGATGGATTCCTCCTTGGAGGAGTCGATGAACGAGCAGGTGTTCACGATGACCACGTCCGCCTCCTCCGCGCCGGGTACGACCGCCATCCCGGCCTGCTGGAGGTGTCCGACCATGATCTCGGAGTCGACCAGGTTCTTGGCGCACCCGAGGGAGATGAGGCTGACCTTGACCATGGGGAAAAAGAAAAGGCTCCGCGAGGGCGGAGCCGGGAATCCTGGGATCGGACGCGGCCTTACTTCTTCTTGCCGGCGGCCTTGGTCCGCTCCTTGCGGCGCTTCAGGTAGGCGGCACGGCGTTTGCGTTTGATGTGCTTGTTGAGTTGTTGGCCCATGATGGTGTCAGGTGAGTGCGGACGATTCAGATGCGGCCACGTCGAGTCAAGCGCCGCGAGCGGGCTCAGAGCACCGGTCGCCGACCCAGGCGATCGCGGAGGCTGAGGAGCCAGCCCGCGTTCTCCGGATGCCGCCGGCGTGCCGCTTCGATGGGGCCGGCCAGCGCCGCATCCGGATCCTCCCCCCGGGCATGCGCCGCGGCGGCGAGCGCCTGCGCGGTCTCGCGGAGTTCCTCCCGTTCCTTGGTCGTCATCCTCACGCGGCGGAATGACGCGCGGGCGGAGGTAAAGGTTCCGGCGGCGTTCCGCCGTCTCCGAGGGCGGAGACCGGCGAAGGCCACCGCCTGGCGGTCACGATCCCGGGGAAGCTGCCGCAGCGGCGGCGGCGGGGACGCCTCCGGGGGGGATCAGCGCCTCGCCGGCGAAAATCCGGTTTCCGTCCCGGCGCCAGCGGTAGACGAGCGGACCGCGCTGCCGTTCCAGCTCCTTGCAGAGCGCGGGAGCCTCCCGGCGCGGCAGTTCGAGCTCCTCGAGGCCGGCCGCGCTGCAGTTCAGGAGCCGGGCGTACGGCTTAAAGTGCTCAACGCGCCCGATGACGCGAGAGGCGTCGGCGGCGGTCGCCGACGCGTGGCGATCGAGCGCCAGGAAGCAGTAGGGCAGGCTCCGGAGGTCGAGGCCCGCCCGCTGGCCGAAGCGGACCCAGCGCGAGTCGGCGAAGATCTCGGCCGGAGGCGGCGCGAAGAAGTGGCACCAATGACGCTCCTGGCCGACGGAGAACATCGGGCACGGCGTCGCGACCGGGCACGGGGCCACCAGCGGGAAGCGGTCCCGCCAACGCTCCCGTTCCGCCCCGAGCCGGCGGCTCACGTCGCGAGTGCCCGGCTCGACCCAGAGGACAGCATCCGCCCGCGCGATCAGCCGGCCGAGCTCCGTCCAGGCCGCGGGGTCCAGCTCGTTGAGCACATGACTCACGACGAGGATGCCGATCGGCTCGTCCCCGGCGAGGAAGGAGGCGCCCGCCGGCTGGATCTCCAGCGCGGGAAACTCCCGCCGGGCGGAGTCCACCGCGAAGTCGATCGCCAGCGGCGAGTGATCCCAGACGGTCAGGGAGCGGAAGTTCTCCGCCCCAAAGCTTCGGAGCAACCGGCGTCCGGCGACGCCGCTGCCGCAGCCCCAGTCGAGCACCGCCCGCCCGCGGGGCGACCAGCCCCGCAGCCGGAGTTCCCGCAGCACCTGGTCCCACTTCCAGCCGATGCGTTCCCCGAACGTCAGGTCGTAGCTCGCGAGGTCCGAGCGCGAGCGCCAGTACGGTGCGGGGCCGGGCCCCGCGAGGAAGCGCGTGCGCAGGCGCTCCAGCGCGTTCCAGTCGAGCTCCTCCCACGTCATCGGGGCTCCGCCGGCGCGGCGGTCAGGGGGAAATCCAGGTGGCGCGCGAGGGCCTGGCCGCGGATGCCGTAGCTCGCGGCGAATTCCCGCACCGCGGCGGCCTTGGCCGCGTCCCCCGGCGGACGCTGGCGGACGCCCGAGAGCAGCAGGTTGCGGGCGGTGTGTTCCGCGCCGGTGAATTCCGCGACCTGGGTCGCGTAGCCGGACCACTCCAGCAGGAGCGCGCGCAGGGCGTCGGTGGCGAACTCCGCGTGCCGCTCCCGGAAGATGCCGTGGCGCCAGACGGGGGCCAGCCCCGGCGGAGCCTCCAGGGCGGGCCGCAGTTCGTGCTGGCAACAGGGCGACACGACAAGCAGGCGCGCGCCGGCGCGGATCCCGAGCGCGAGGGCATCGTCTGTCGCGGTGTCGCAGGCGTGCAGGGCGATCAGCAGGTCGCACGGCTGGGGCTGCGCCGGGTTGAGGCGCCCGGTGACGAACGAGAGGCGTTCCGCGAGGCCGTGCCGGGCGGCGACGCCGTTGCAGAAAGCGACGAGTTCGGGCCGCGCCTCGAGTCCCCGGATGCGGAAGCCCGGGCCGAGGAGCTGGGCGAGGGTGAAGGTCAGGTAGCCCTTGCCCGAACCGGCATCGATCACCTCCAGCGGCGCCGTCCCGCGTTCCGGCGGGAAGGCCGCGCGCAGCAGCGGCGGCAGTAGCGACGCGAAGTGCTGGATCTGGCTCAACTTGCCCGCCATTCCGGCGCGGGGGCGGCCGTCCGGGTTGGTCACGCCGAGGTCCTGGAGCCAGGGCGTGGAGCTGGGCAGGAGGTGGTCCTTGGGCCGGTCGTGCGGGGCCGGCGCCGGCGCGACGCTCCCGGGGGGGGCGGGCAGGGAGCGGAGGCGCGGGCGGCCGCCGGGATTCGTCTCGAATTGATGCTGCCCAGTCGCGGTGAACAGGTGGGCGTCGAGGAACGCCGTGCCGAGCAATCCAGCCAACAGGTCCGCGGCCTCGGCGGGCGGCAGGTTGCGGGTCACCTCGCGGGTGGCGTGCCGCCAGACCAGGCTGAGGCGGGCGCCGTCCCGCAGCTGGACGGGGCGCGCGAAGAGGTTCCGCAGCGTGGGATCGGCGGCGCCCGGCTTGCCGAGCGTCAGCTTGAGGAACGTGCCATCCGCCAGGGCCGCGCGCAGGAGGGCCAGCCAGCGTTCGCGCGGGGGAGGGATGGACATCGGTCGGCTGGGATCAGGGGAGGAACGCCGTGGAGAGGGCGGCCGCGGCGGTCACCTTGCCGGGCTTGAGGAGGCCGAGCTCCTCGAGCTTCGCGATTTGCGCGGCGTAGCGGGCGGGGTCGAGTCGGCCCACCTTGGCGGGACCGCCGTCGGCGTCGCGGCCGGTGACGAGTTTTTCCGCCAGGATCATCCGCCGGGAGAAGTCCATGAACGCGTCGGTGTTCTGGGGGTTGGCCTGTTTGAGGGCGGCGTGCGCGGGGGCGGGGTCGCCTTCCAGGTAATCGCGCCACCCGCGGATGTAGGCGCGGGTAAAGGCGCGCAGGTCGTCGGCGCGTTCCCGGGCGAAGCGGCGGTTGGTGATGAGCACGGCGTAGCCGCGGAACCCGGCGTCCCAAGTGGAGAGGAAGCGCGGCATCTTGCCGCCGGCCTGGGTGATGTGGAAGGGCTCGGCGATGTAGTAGCCCTGCTGGAGCGCCTCCTTGTTGCCGAGGAAGGCCGCGCTCGAGAAGTTCTGGGCCACGACGTTCACGGTCAGGCCGTACTTCCGCTTGAGGAACTCCAGGAAGGGCCAGCCGGGGCGCGCGATGATCGTCTTGCCCTGCAGGTCCTCGAAGCGCCGGACGGAGCTTTCGGCGTGCACGAGGATGCCCGACGGATCGTCCTGGAAGACGGCGGCGAACTGCATCAGCGGGAGCCCCTCGGCCTGCTGGAGGAGGGTGCTGATGTCGTCGGCCTGCCCCACGTCGGCCTTGCCGGTCGCCACGGACGGCATCACCTGCGCGCCGGGTCCGCCGGGAAGCAGGATCACTTCCACGCCCTCTTCGCGGAAGAAGCCCTTGGCCTGCGCCTGGTAGAAGCCGCCGTGCTCGGGCTCCGGCACCCAGTCGAGCTGGACGGTGATGCGGCCGGGCTTTTCGGCGGCGACGACGGCGCCGAGCAGGAGGGGAAGCCAGAGGAGGAATTTCATCGGGGGAGAAGGCACGCGCGCCGGGTGGAAACGCAAGGCGCGTCAGCGGTCGGACCGCTCGTAGGCATCGTGCCACGCGTGGAGCGCGGCCCACGCGAGGCCGAGCACGGCGGCGTTGAGGGCGAAACCAAGCAGGCAGGTGGTCGCCGCCGTCGCGAAGAGCGCGGCGTACTTGGCCTGGCTGGCGAAGATCACCGCCTGGAAGCCCAGGCCGCCGCCGTCGCCCGCGGAGGAGCCCGCGTTCATTTCGGCCACCACGGCGCCGATCGGCGAGATCGTCGCGGCGATGCGCAGGCCGGTGAAGAAATAGGGCAGGGCGGCCGGAATCCGCAGGAGCAGCAGCTGCTGCCAGCGCCGGGCCCGGTACAGCTGGAAGAGCTCCACCAGGTTCCGGTCAGTCGCGATGAGCCCCTGCGTCGTGTTCACCACCAGCGGGAAGAAGGCGATGACGAAGGTGAGGAGGGCGACGCTGCGCAGGCCGGCGCCGACCCAGATCACGCAGATCGGGGCGAGGATCGGCAGGGGCGTCATCTGCAGGGCCATCAGGTACGGGTACAGGCAGGAACGGACCGAGGCGGACAGGGAGAGGAGGATCGAGAGGCCGGCGCTGACCGCGACCGCGAGGGAAAAGCCCAGCAGCGCCCCCTGCGCGGTGTTCACGGTGGCGCGCAGCAGCAGGTCCCGGTGTTCGCTCCACGCGTCGCCCACCATCCCTGGCGACGGCAGCAGGAAGCGCAGGTCGTCCGAGAGGGAGAGGTGCACGCCCTGCCAAGCGCCGAGGAACAGCAGCCCGGTGGCGAGGGGCAGGAGCAGGCGGCGAAGCGGGCGGCGCATCGGTGAAGCGGGTTCAGGCGACGGGCGAGACCGTGCGGAGCTGCCGCGAAACCTGCGCGACCAGCCGGAGGTAGTCGGGCTGCAGGCGCGTGTCGGCGGTGCGCGGGTGCGGTAGGGTAACGGGCACCTCCGCGTGCACGCGGCCCGGGTGGGCTGACAGGATCAGGATGCGATGCGAGAGGAAGACCGCCTCGGCGACGGAGTGGGTCACGAAGAACCCCGTCCAGCCGCCCGCGGCCTGCAGCGCGAGCAGCTCCTCGTTGAGCCGCTCGCGCGTCATCTCGTCGAGGGCGCCGAAGGGCTCGTCGAGCAGCAAAAGGCGGGGGGCGAGGGAGAGGGCGCGGGCGAGGGAGACGCGCATGCGCTGCCCGCCGGAGAGCTGCCGTGGGTAGGCCTCGCCGCGGCCGCCGAGCCCGACCAGTTCGAGCAGGCGGGTCGAGGCGGCCGTGCGATCGGCCGGGGCGGCGCCGCCCAGCCGCAGCGGCACCTCGACGTTCGCGCGCACGCTGAGCCAAGGGAGGAGGGTGGCTTCCTGGAAGACGAAGGCGACCGAGGCGGCCGGGTCCCCGGCGGGCCGGCCGGCCACGCGGAGGGAGCCGGCGGACGGAGGCGTGAGCCCGGCGATCAGGCGCAACAGGGTCGACTTGCCGCAGCCGCTGGGGCCGAGCAGCGAGATCATTTCCCCGGGCCGGGCCGTGAGGGAGATCGACTCGAGGACGGTCGGACCGTCGCCAAAGCGCTTGGCGATCGCCTCCAGTTCGACCGCGGGGGGCAGGGACATCGCGCCGAGGAGGCAAAGGCCCGCGGGCGGTGTCGAGCGGGAAACGCCCGCGCTACTCGTAGCGAAGCGCGTCGATCGGGTCGAGCTGGGCGGCCTTGTAGGCCGGATAGAAGCCGGAGATGATGCCGACCAGTGCGCTGCCCGCCACGGAGATGAAGATCCAGGTGGTGGGCACGAGGACCGGCCAGCCGTTGTAGGAGGAGAGGGCCTGGGAGCCGCCGACGCCGACGGCGACCCCGACGAGTCCGCCGAGGGAACTGAGCAAGATCGCCTCGATCAGGAACTGCGTGAGGACGTCCTTGCCGTGCGCCCCGATGGCGAGGCGGATGCCGATCTCCCGGGTGCGCTCGGTGACCGAGACCAGCATGATGTTCATGATGCCGATGCCGCCGACGATCAGCGAGACCCCGGCGATGCCGGCCAGCAGTCCGGTCATCGTCTTGGCGGTCGCCGTGGCGGCGCTCGCCAGCTCCTCCTGGGTGCGGACGGTGAAGTCGGGTTCCCGTCCGCGGCGGCGCTGGGTGAGCAGGTCCTCGACGGACTGCTTGACCTGGGCCACCTTGTCGGCGTCGGCGGCCTGGATGCGGATCATGCTGATCGAGGTGCGGCGCGAGACGCGGCGCATGTGCGAGGTGTAGGGGATCAGGACGACGTCGTCCTCGTCCGAGCCGAAGATGCTGAACCCCTTGGGGGAGAGCACGCCGAGGATACGGAAGGGCAGGTTGCGGATCCGCAGCGTCTGGCCGACCGGGTCCTCGTTGGGGAACATCTGGTCGGCGACCGTCTTGCCGATGACGCACACCTTGGCGAGGGACTTCACGTCCTGCTCGGTGAACATCGCCCCGGCTTCCATCGGCCAGTTGCGCACGTAGGGGTAGTCGGGGCCGACGCCGTTGACGTTCGTGTTCCAGTTGAGGCCGTTGGCGAGGACCTGGTTGCGGTCGCGGACCTCGGCGCTGAGGCCGTCGATGTTGGCGACCTCGGCGGCGATGGCGTCGGCGTCCTCGGGGGTGAGGGAGACGGAGCTGCCGAAGCCGCCGCGCATCCCGCCGGAGCTGTAGCTGCCGGGCATCACGGTGATGAGGTTCTGGCCGAGCGAGGCGACCTGGGCCTCGACCTGGGCCTTGGCGCCGCTGCCGATGCTGACCATCGTGATCACGGCGGCGACGCCGATGATCATCCCGAGGGCGGTGAGCAGGGAGCGGAGGGTGTTGCGCCGGAGGGCGCGGAGCGCGACGCGGAGGGTGTTGGCGAAGTGCATGGTGGCGTCAGGATCCCGGCTTGGCCTGGTGGGTGAGCTTGGCAGCCGCCTCGGCGGCCTTGATGCGCTGCATCTCCTCTTCGGCGATGGTGCGGTCGGCGACGAGCTCGTCGCGCACGACGACGCCGTCGCGGAGGATCAGGTTGCGCCGGCAGTACTTGGCGATGTCGAGCTCGTGGGTGACCATCACGATCGTGATGCCCTGGTCGTTGAGCTTCTGGAAGACGCCCATCACCTCCACGGAGGTCTTGGAGTCGAGGTTGCCGGTAGGCTCGTCGGCGAGCAGGACCTGGGGTTCGTTGACGAGGCCGCGGGCGATGGCGACGCGCTGCTGCTGGCCGCCCGAGAGCTGGTTGGGGAAATGGTCGAACCGGTTGGCGAGCCCGACGATCTCGAGGCAGTGCATCGCCCGCTCGCGAATCTTCTCCATCGAGACCTTGCGGTGGCGGCCGTAGAGCATCGGCAGCTCCACGTTCTCGAGGGCGGTGGTGCGGGCGAGGAGGTTGAACCCTTGGAACACGAACCCGAGCTTCTGGTTGCGCAGGTCCGCGAGCTCGTTGCGGTCGAGCTCATCGATGTTGATGCCGTCGAGCTCGTAGGTGCCGCGGGTGGGTCGGTCGAGGCAGCCCAGCATGTTCATCAGGGTGGATTTCCCGGAACCGCTGGCGCCCATCAGGGCGATGAATTCCCCGCGCTGGATCTCAAGGCTCACGCCGCGCACGGCGTGCACCGGCACCTCGCCGGACTCGTAGATCTTGTGCAGGTCCTGGATTTTGACGACGGGCGACATGGGGCCGGCGCGCGGGTTGCTCAGCGCGGGGGGCCGCCGCGGCTGCTGCCGCCGAAGCTGCTGCGGCCGCTGAAGGGATTGGAGGAGCCGCCCGGGGGCCCCTGGGGCACCGGGGCGGCTCCCGGCAGGATGACACCGGTGATGACGGTGTCGCCGTCCTTCAGGCCTTCCAGCACCTCGGTGAAGAAGCCATCGGAGACGCCCAGGCGCGCCGTGACGGGGCGCAGGCGCTTCTCGATGGCCTCCGCGTCGGCGAAGGTGTAAAGCGTGCGCGTGACGACGGTGTTGTTGAAGCCGCGCTCGCCTGCGCCGCCCCCGCTGGAGGGGCCGCGGGAGGAGCCGCCGCTCCGGCTGCCACCTCCCGGGCCGCCCGGGCCGCCGGAACCGCCCCCGGGGCCGCCCTTGCGGCCGGCGCCCATCGCCATGCGGGCGGCGACGAGGTCCGGGTCGAGGCCCTTTTCCTTGGCGAGGGTCTTCGCCTTCTCGATCTGCTCCGGGGAGGGCGGGGTGCCCCGTTCCCAGCCGACGGCGCGGATGATGCCGAAGACGGCCGTCATCTGCTCCTCGTCGGTCATCGTCTGGGGGGCGCCGCCGGCCTTGCCCCCGGCCTTCGCTTCGCCGGGCGCCGCGGGGGCGAGGAGTTCCTGGGGGACGCGGACGCGCAGCGCGCCGTTGGCGACGCGGAGGACGTTGGACCGCTGCTGCACGATGATGGAGACGTTGGCCGTCATCCCGGGCTTGAGCCGCAGGTCCTCGTTGGCGACATCGATGATGGTGGCGTAGGAAACCACGCTCTGCTGGACGCTGGCGGCGTTGCGGACCATCCGGACCTTCCCGGGGAAGGTCCGGTTCGGGAAGGCGTCGACGGTGAACTTCACCTCCTGTCCCTCGGCGATCGTGCCGATGTCCGCCTCGGCGACCGCGGCGTTGATCTGCATCTTCGTGAGGTCGTTGACCAGGGTGAACAGCACCGGCGCGTTCATGTTCGCGTTGACCGTGCGGCCCTTGTCGGTCCGGCGGTCGAGGATCATCCCGTCGATGGGCGCCGTGATGACGCAGCGCGAGAGGTCTACCTTGGCGTTCTCCACCGCCGCGCCACGGGTGAGCAGCTGCGCGTTGGACTGGGCCAGCTGGGCGAGGACGTTGTCGAGTTCGGCCTGGGAAACGAGGTTCTGGCGGTGCAGGCCGGTGGTCCGCTCCACGTTCAGCTTGAGCAGCTGGTTGTTCGCCTTGGTTGACTCGAGGTCGGCCTCGGCCTGGCGCAGCCGCTGGATGAAGGTGGATTCGTCGATCTTGGCCAGCACGTCGCCGGCCTTCACCTTCGAGTTGTAGTCGACCATCACCTCCTTGATCTGGCCGGACACCTGCGCGCCGACGTCGACCGTGACCACTGGTTGCAGGTCGCCGGTGGCGGTGACCGACTGGACGATGTCGCCCTTGGCCACCTTCACCGTCTGGAATTCGGGCTTCTTCTCGGTCTTCGTGCCGAGGAAATACCAGGCGCCGCCGCCGCCCGCGGCGAGCAGGAGGAGGACGAGCACGAGACCGGTGTAGCTTTTGGATTTGGCCATGGGGGAGGGGTGGGCGGTGAGAAGAGGGACGCCGAGCGGCTCACGGGCTGCAATACCAGAGTGTCGGCGACACGCCCTGACGCGCGGAGCGCGGAAAGGTCACGCGGAATCAGCGGAATAGCGGCGTTCGAGCGCGGCCGCGGTGGCTGCGAGGCGGCGCCGCAGTTCGGGCGGGCGCAGCACCTCGGCGTCGGCCCCCCACGACAGGATCCATCCCGCGACCTCACCCAGGGCCCCCAGCCGCAGCGTGAGCTCGATGCCGCCGTCGGGCAGCGGCTTGAGTTCCTGGGACTCGTGCCACTCCCGCTCCCGGACCCGGTCGGCCACGGCGGCCGAGAAGCGCACGGCGACGCGGAAGTTGCCGGCCCCGCCGAGCACCCCGAGCGCGGAGGCGAAGAAGCGTTCCGGCGAGAAGTCGGCCGGGCGGGTGAAACGGGCGTGGAGGACCTTCACGCCCCCGATGCGCGGCAGCGCGAACGTGCGGAGCGCCGCGCGCTCCGGGTCGTGGGCGACGAGGTACCAGAGGTTTTCGCGGTGAGCGAGGTGGTAGGGGTCGGCGCGGCGTCGGGTCGAACGGGACTCCCCCGGCTTGCGGTAGTCGAACTCCACCGTCCGCTGATGCAGGACGGCGCTGCTCAGGGCGTTGAAGACCGCGAGGTCCGCGCGGCCGAGTCCGGTGTTGCGGAAGGAGACGGACTGGAGCTCGTCGGCGGGCGAGAAGGAGATCCGGTCCTTGAGCCCGCCCGTGAGCTTGTCGAACGAGGCCTCCAGCTGCCGGTGGAACGGGGTGCCACGGTACTGTTCAAGGGCCTTGCGGGCGACCAGGAGGGCGAGCAGTTCGCCCTCGGTGACATTGACCGTGGGAAAGGCGGCGACGGGGTGGGTGTAGCGGTAGGCGTTGATCAGCGGGTCGAACTCGACCGGGAGGTCGAGCCGGTCGCGCATGAAGGCGATGTCGCGCACGATGGTCTTGCGGGAGACCTCGAGGGTGGCGGCCAGCTTGGTGCAGTTGGTCAGGGCGCCGCGGCGCAGCTCGTCGTGGATCCGCAGCATCCGTTCCATCGGGGGCCGGGAGGAGTGGTACGGGGCGGGCATCGCGGGAGCCGGACAGGTTTTCCCGGCTGGGACAAGCTATGTCCCACCCGGGTGGTAAGCTGCGGGCATGAACTCCCCCCGCCGTGCTTCCGGCTCCGAGCCCATCCCCGCCTCCCTCCACTGGATCCATGATGGCTACCGCCACCGGGTGACCGCCTGGCCCGAGGCGGCGTTCCACCGCGAAGTGATCCCGGGCCGGTGGGAGCCCGAGGATCCCTCACCCGCGGCGCTGGCTTCGGCGGCGCTGGGCGTGAGCGGCCCGTCGTGGCGGCGGTTCCTTGAGTTCGTCCCGCCCGAGGTGCGCGGCCTGTTGCAACGCTACACGCACGGCCGGATGGCGGCGCTGTTGGTGGCGCTCCGCTGCCCGGAGCTGATGGGAGAACTGCAGCAGACGCCGGTACTCGCCGGCTTCCTGGCCGCTCACCCCGAGCTCCGGGGCGGGGGCGCCGCGGCGTGGGCGGAGATTTCGGCGGTCTACGGGCGCGAGGGGAGCTTCGGGCTGCTGCAATGGCTCGGTCTGCCCGCCAGCCGGCAGGCGCTGGCCATCCTGCGCAAGGTGGCCGAGCCGGAATTGCCCCCGCGCCTGCTCGCGCCGTTGCGCGCCTCCCTCTGGGAACCGGCGGTCCGCTCGCAGCTCGCCCGCGTGCCGGCCCTCGACGACGAGGAGTTGTTCCTCGCCTGCCACGCGCTCGCGGCGTGACCCGAAAACGCGTGTTGCGCCGGCCGTCGCGGCGCCTTGGATGGTCAGGATGTCCTCCGCGACCATCGACGCCGCCGCCCTCCGCTCGGTCGCCGCCGCCTTCCGGCTAGGCGGCACCTACTGCGGCGGTGCGCCCCACGGCAACGGCCACATCAACGACACCTTCGCGGTCACCTTCGAGCAGTCCGGCGTCGCCACGCGGTACATCCTCCAGCGCATCAACGAGCACGTCTTCCGCGACGTCGACGCCGTGATGACCAACGTCGCGCGGGTCACGGCCCACGCCGGGCGCCGCGCGCTCGCCGCGGGATGGCCGGACCCGCAGCGCCGCGTCCTGACGCTGATCCCGACCCGTGGCGGCGAGAACCTCCTGCGGGACGCGACCGGCGCCTGGCGCTGCTATGTCTTCATCGGGGACGCCACCTCGCACGATGTCATCCGCGGCCCGGAGATGGCCCGCGAGGCGGCCCGCGCGTTCGGGGAGTTCCAGCGGATGCTGGGCGACCTGCCGGGCGAACGCCTCCGCGAGACGATCCCGGACTTCCACCACACGCGGCGCCGCTTCGACGCCCTGATCCGCGCCGCGGCTGAGGATCGTCGCGGCCGGGCGGCGGGGGTCGCCGCGGAACTCGCCTTCGTGCGCGCGCGCGAGCCGCTGGTCGACCGGTTGCTGGAGCTGCATGCCCGCGGCGAGCTGCCCGAGCGCGTCACGCACAACGACACCAAGCTGAACAACGTCCTGATCGACGACCGGACCGGCGCCGGATTGTGCGTCATCGACCTCGACACCGTGATGCCGGGGCTGGCGCTCTACGATTTCGGGGACTTGGTGCGCTCGGCGACGAACGCCGCCCCGGAGGACGAGCGCGACCTCGCCCGGGTGCACGCGCGGCCGGAGATCTTCGAGGCGCTGGTCGAGGGCTACCTCGCGGGCACAGGCGGATTGCTCAACGACGCCGAGATCGGGCAACTCGCCTTCGCGGGACGCCTGATCACGCTCGAGATCGGGATGCGCTTCCTCACCGACCACCTGGAAGGGGACGCTTATTTCCGCATTCATCGGGAGGGCCACAACCTCGACCGAGCCCGCAGCCAGTTCGCCCTGGTGCGGAGCCTGGAGGAGCAAGGCGAGGCGATGGAGGGCGTCGTCCGCCGCCTTGCCGCCCGCTCCCGCCGCCGGACCCCCGCCAACCTTTCCGCCCCCATGATCCCCACCTCCAGCGAATCCCAGCAGCGCGAGCGCATCGCGACCGAGATCTTCCCGGGTGCCGACGAAGCCTGCGCCCGGCTCGCGGGCGAGATCGCCGACCTGATCCGCGGCCATGATCGGGCCGGCAAGCCGACCGTGCTCGGCCTAGCCACGGGGTCGACCCCAGTGCGGCTCTACCGGCAACTGATCCGCCTGCACCGGGAGGAAGGCCTTAGCTTCCGCAACGTCATCACGTTCAACCTCGACGAGTATTACGGGCTGCCGCGCGAGCATCCGGAGAGCTACTGGCGCTTCATGCACGAGCAGCTCTTCAACCACCTCGACATCCCGGCCGGCAACGTGAACGTCCCGGACGGCACGATCCCGCGCGGAGACGTCTTCGCGTGGTGCCGGCGTTACGAGGAGCGGATCCGCGCCGCCGGCGGCCTCGACCTCCAGGTGCTCGGCATCGGCCGCACCGGCCACATCGGCTTCAACGAGCCCGGCTCCAGCCGGGAATCCCGCACCCGCCTCGTCACTCTCGACAGCCTCACGCGCCGCGATGCGGCCCGCGACTTCCTCGGCGAGGCCAACGTGCCCCGCCACGCGATCACGATGGGCGTCGGCTCCATCCTCGATGCCCGGCGGATCGTGCTGCTCGCCTGGGGCGAGGCCAAGGCCGGGGTCGTCGCCGCCGCCGTCGAGGCCCCGCCGTCCGACGCCCTCCCCGCGAGCTTCCTGCAGGGGCACCCGCAGGTGCGTTTCCTGCTCGATGAGGCGGCCGCGTCCGCGCTCACCCGCGTGCGTCATCCCTGGCTGGTCACGCCGGTGGAGTGGAGCCCCGCGTTGGCCCGCCGCGCGGTGATGTGGCTCTCCCAGACGGTGAAGAAGCCGGTGCTGAAGCTGCTGGATGAGGACTACAGCGAGCACGGGATGGCGGATCTGCTTACCGAGCAGGGGCCGAGCTACGGGCTTAATATCCGGATCTTCAACGAGATCCAGCGCACCATCACCGGCTGGCCCGGCGGCAAGCCGAACGCCGATGACAGCTCGCGTCCGGAGCGGGCGCTGCCCTTCCCGAAGCGCGTGGTGGTCTTCAGCCCGGAGCCTTCCCACGACGTCCTCGGGATGGGGGGCACGCTGCGGCGCCTCAAGGACCAGGGCCACGACGTCACCGTGGTCTACCTGACCTCGGGGAATCTCGCCGTGCCGGACGAGGAAGCCGTCATGGCGGCGGACCTGGTGGGCGACATCGCGGAGACGCTCGCGCGCTCCGAGGGCCCCGTGGCGGAGTTCGCCCGGACCACCCGCAAGGAGCTCCTCGCGAAGGCCGCCTTCGCCGCGGACTCCGCCTCGATCCGCCGGCTGAAGGGACTTCTGCGCCGCGGGGAGGCGCGCGCCTCGCTGCGGGACTGCGGTTACGCCTCGGCGCAGGCCCGCTTCCTCGACCTCGGGTTCTACGAGCGCGGGCGCTACCGCCAGTTCGCGCCCGGCGCCGAGGACGTGGCGGCGGTCGTCGGCCTCCTGCGCGAACTGACCCCCAACCAAATCTTCCTGACGGGCGAGCGGGACGATCCCACCGCGATCACCGCGGTCGGTTACCAGTTGATTCGTCAGGCGTGGAGGCAGGTGGCCGCCGAGGAATGGACCAAGCACTGCCGGGTCTGGGCGTACCGCGGCGTGGAGCAGCCGTGGGAGGCCGCGGAAATCGAGATGGCGGTGCCGCTGAGCCCGCGCGAGTTGGCGCAGAAGATCCAGGCGGTGTTTCACCACAAGTCCCAGCGGAGCCAGACCCCTGTCGCCGCGGGACTCCGCGAACCCTGGCAGCAGGCGGAGCAGCAGAACCGCGCCCTGGCCGCCAACTACGACAAGCTCGGCTTGGCCGATTACGAGGCCATCGAGGGCTTCTCCCGCGCCCGGCTCGACTGATTTCGCCGCGTATGCTCGCCCTGGCCCCTTCGCTCCGGCCCGCCCTCGAGCGGGAATTCGTCCCGGCCGCCCTCTGGAACCGCGCCTACCGCGCGCTCGTGGCCGCGGATCCCGGGGCCCGACCCTTTGCCCTCGTGCTCCGCTCCCCGGGCGGTGCGGTCTCGCGGCACGACAGCCGGGTGCTCGGCGCGGGCCATCCGCAGGCGGCGCTGACCCTGCTCTACGCCGAGCGCCTGCTGAAGTTCCTCCTGTGGCAACGCGGCGGCTGCCACGTCTCCGTCGGCGGGGCCGACGAGGTCGCCCGCCACCTCGCGACGGTATATGCGCCGGGCGGGGCGCGGGCCTTCGATCACGCGTTCATGGGCGAACGCACCTACCGGGCCCCGTTCCGGGTCGAGGCCTGTCCGCTGGCGGACCTGCCTGCGGAGGCCGTCGCCGCCCTTCCGGTCGGGCGTCACCTCGGCGGCTGCCGGATCGGTTTCGATCTGGGCGGGAGCGACCGGAAGGCCGCGGCGGTGATCGACGGCCGGGTCGTCTATTCAGAGGAGATCGCCTGGGATCCGTATTTCCAGCAGGATCCCTCCTACCACCTCGAGGGCATCCACGATTCCCTCACGCGGGCGGCGCGCCATCTGCCGCGGGTGGACGCGATCGGCGGCAGCGCCGCGGGCATCTACGTGAACAACGAGGTGCGGGTCGCCTCCCTGTTTCGTGGGGTGCCCCCGGCGGCCTTCGACGCGCAGGTGCGCCGGATGTTCTTCACCCTCCAGGAGCGGTGGGGCGGCGTACCTTTTGAGGTGGCCAATGACGGCGAGGTGACGGCGCTCGCCGGCTCGATGAGCCTCGGGGATGGCGCGGTGCTCGGGATCGCGATGGGCACCAGCCTGGCGGCGGGCTACGTCACGCCCTCCGGCGGCATCACCCCGTGGTTGAATGAACTGGCCTTCGCGCCGGTCGACTACCACCCGGATGCCCCGCGGGACGAGTGGTCGGGGGACGCCGGTTGCGGCGTGCAGTACTTCTCGCAGCAGGCCGTGGGCCGGCTCGCCCCGCTGGCCGGGCTCGAGTTTCCGGCTGGCCTGCCGCTGCCGGAGCAACTGGTGCGGGTGCAGGCGGCGATGGCGGCCGGGGATGCGCGCGCCGCCCGAATCTACGAATCGATCGGCACCTCCTTCGGCTACGCGATCGCCCACTACGCGGACTTCTACTCCCTGCGCCACCTGCTGGTGCTGGGCCGCGTGACGTCGGGCGCCGGAGGCGACTTGCTGCTGCAGCGGGCCCGCGAGGTGCTGCGGGCCGATTTCCCGGAGCTCGCCGCGCGGGTCCGGCTGCACACCCCGGACGAGAAGGACAAGCGCCACGGCCAGGCCATCGCCGCGGCCAGTCTGCCGGCCCTCGCCCCCGCCTGAACCTTCCGATGAAGCTCTCCCAACCGCAGGCCGACGTCCTGTTTGCCGCTGAATACCCGAGCGCCCCGGCCGCGCTCGCCCGGGTGACGCACCTCTGCCTCGGTGCCCACCAGGATGACATCGAGATCATGGCGCACGCCGGCATCAGCGATTGCCTCGACCAACCGGGCCTCGCCTTCGGCGGTGTCGTGGTCACCAACGGCGCCGGTTCCCCGCGCACCGGCCCCTATGCGCACCTCGACGACGCCCAGATGCAGGGCGTGCGCCGCGAGGAGCAGCGTGCTGCCGCGCGGCTCGGTCGGTACGCGATCCAGCTCCAGCTTGCCCATCCCAGCAGCGTGGTGAAGGCGCCCGGCCACCCCGGCGTCGCCGCGGACCTCGACCTGATCTTCGGGGGCTGTGCGGCGCAGGTTGTCTACCTGCATAATCCTGCCGACAAGCACGACACCCACGTCGCGGTCTTCCTGCGTTGCCTCGAGGCGCTCCGCCGCCTGCCGCCCGACCGCCGGCCTCGGCGCGTCCTCGGCTGCGAGGTCTGGCGGGACCTCGACTGGCTGGTGGACGCCGACAAGGTGGCGCTCGACGCAGGCCGTCACCCCGACCTGGCCCTGGACTTGCTCAAGGTATTCGACTCCCAAGTCGCGGGCGGCAAGCGCTACGATCTCGCGACGATCGGGCGGCGGCAGGCGCACGCGACGTTCCACACCTCGCACGCGACGGATCGGATGGCCGGTATCACTTGGGCAATGGATCTGACCCCGCTCGTCCACGATCCTGCGCTGTGCCCGGAAGCTTACACCTTGGGGTACCTGGCGCGGTTGCAGACCGATGTGCGGGACCGGATCCGCCGTTTCGCCTGAGCGAAGACCAGAGGGCGGCGGCCAGCGCGAGCAGCGGCGGTAGCGCCAGGAGGTGGACAAATCCGAGGCGAGGGGAGAGTGGGTTTCCCTGCACGCTGAGGAACCACGCGTAACCGGCGAGGCCCAGCGCAGCCCCCGCCACGGCACGCAGCCAAAGGAGCAGCTGTCCGGCGGCGATGGCCGACAACGCGGCAAGGAGGGCCCATTCGCGGGCGCCCAACTGATCCGCCCGCGGCAGGCCCTCGCCGGCGGCAATCACGAGCATCAAGCCGAGCAGGGCGGCGCCGAGCAGTCGGGCACTCCAGCGCAGGAGGCGCAGGGCTAAGGGATCGGCAGGCACGGATCGTTGGTGGCGGCACGGAGAACGCGGCGCCAAGGCAAAAACGAGGTTACGCCCGCCTTTGGCGTGGACGCTGTCCGCGGGGGCAACACGCTCGCGCCACCCCCCGCGATCCATGCGCACTCCGCTGCTCCTGCTCCCCCTGCTGCTCTCCTCCGCCTTCGCCTCCGCTCCCGCGGGCGAGGCTCCCCGTTGGTTCAAAGGCAACACCCATACCCACTCGCTCTGGAGCGACGGGGACGATTATCCGGAGATGATCGCCGACTGGTACAAGCGGGCCGGCTACCACTTCCTCGCCCTGTCGGACCACAACATCCTCTCCGAGGGCACCCGCTGGTTCGAGCTCAAGGCCCCCGTGTCCCTCAAGGGCGAGGTGGTGCAGCGCGGCGGAGGGGAAGTCCTGCAGAAGTACCTGCGGCGGTTCGGGTCGGATTGGGTGGAGCTGCGGGAAAACGCGGGGCGGCGCGAGGTGCGCCTCAAGCCGTTGGCCGAGTTCGCGGCGCTCCTGAATGAGCCGGGCAAATTCCTGCTGATCCCCGCGGAGGAGATCACCGGCTCCTGGACCCGGCCAAAATCCGGCTCCACGCCCGCGTTGACCGGTCCGGTCCACATCAATGTCACGAATCCGCGCGATCTCGTCCCCGGGATCACGGGCGCGGACGCGGTGACGGTGATGCAGCGGACCCTCGAGGCGGTGGACGCCCAACGCGAACGCACCGGCCAGCCGATGTTCGCGCACCTCAACCATCCGAATTTCCGCTGGGGAGTCACCGCCGAGGAGATGATGCGCGTCGAGCGGCTGCGCTTCTTCGAGGTCTACAACGGCCATCCCGGCGTCGAGAACGCGGGCGACGCGACCCGGCTCAGCATGGACGCGATGTGGGACGCGATCCTCGCGTTCCGGCTCTCCGAGCTGAATTTCGGCGTGGTCTACGGGGTGGCGACGGACGATTCGCACCATTACCACAAGGTTGGTCCGGGCCGGAGCAGTTCCGGGCGCGGGTGGGTGATGGTGCGGGCGCGCCACCTCACCGCGGAGTCGCTGATCCGCGCGCTGGAGGCCGGGGACTTCTACGGGACCTCCGGGGTCACCCTGCGGGAGGTGGTGCGGGAGCCGGGGCGGTTGGCCGTCGAGGTGGAGCCGGAAGCGGGCGTTTCGTATCGCATCCAGTTCATCGGCACCCGGCGCGGCTTTGATCGCCGGAGCGAGGAGATGCCGGCTCCAGCGGACGAGCAACCGGCGCGCCGGACGCTCAATCACCGGCGCTACAGCCCCGACGTCGGGGCGGTGCTGGCGGAGAGCGCGGGACCGCGCGCCGAGTACCGGATGAAGGGGGATGAGCTCTACGTCCGGGCGAAGGTCATCTCGTCCAAGCCGAAGGCGGATGGCAGCGTGCCGGGGGAATGGGAGACGGCGTGGGTCCAGCCGGTCGTTGCCTCCCGGCCCTGACCGGCGTCACTTCCGCGACTGCTTGGCCTGCTGGGCGTCCGGGTCAATCGCCCGCGGACGGTTGGCCGGGCCCGGCTTGGGCGCCGGGAGCTGAGCCAGCCGCGACCGTGCTTCCGCGAGCGCCGTGCCGAGGGCGGGATCGGCGATCCGGTTGTGATATTCGTCCGGGTCGTCGGGCCGCCAGTAGAGCTCGCGACCGTGTTCCCCGCCGCCCCATTCCGTGTAGCGCCAGCGGGGCCCGATCACCGTGCGTCCCGCCACATCCAGCCGGCGGTTGACGTCGTAGTGATAGACGAGGCTGTAGGCGTGGCCCGCGGCGTTCGGATCCGTCAGGAGTGGTCGGAGGGATCGACCTTCGAGGCCGCGCGGCGTTGGCAGGCCGGTGAGGTCCACGAGCGTGGGGTAGACATCGAGCAGTTCAACGGGAGTGGAGACGACCGTGCCGCGGGGGATGCCCGGCCCCGCGGCGAGCAGCGGCACGCGCGTGGCCGCGTCAAAGGCGGTGAGTTTCGCCCAGAGGCCACCGTGGTCCCCCAGGTGGAATCCGTGGTCACTGAAGAGGACCACGAGGGTGTTTTCGGTCAGCCGGAGGCGGTCGAGTTCATCGAGGACCAACCCGAGCTGCTCATCGATGAACGAGACGCAGGCGAGGTAGCCCTGGATCGCAGCGATCCGGGAGTCAGGCTGGGCAAAGCCGCTCAATTCCGTCTGCAACGCGATCGACGGTACTCCGCGCAGCGGAGGCTCGGTCGGGAGGGGAATGCTCGTCGGAGGATAGAGATCGAAGAAACGGCGGGGCGCGGTCCATGGCAGGTGCGGCTTGTGGAAGCCGAGGGCGAGGAAGAACGGTCCGCCTGCCGTAGCGCGCTCGCCGAGCAGGCGCCGGATGGTGCGGGCATTGAGCCCGTCGCGGGTGCGCGCGCCGTCGGAGCTCAGGACGTGGGCGCGGGGCCTGCCGTCACCCCCTCCGTAGCGGGACTCGATCGCCGCCTTCTCCTCCGGGTCGTCGCCCGGGCCGTCCTCGTACTGATCCCACGCCGCGGGATCGCTGGTGCGCACATTATGGAAGACCTTGCCCACCCCGGCGGTGTAGTAGCCTAGGCGGCGGAAGTGCTCCGGCAGCAGCACCGCGTCCGGCAGCGCGGTCCGCGCCGGCGTGCTCAGGATGTACACGCCGCTGGTCTCCGGCCGCCGGCCGCTCAGGAATGAGACTCGACTTGGGTTGCAGAGGGGGTACTGCGCGTAGGCGCGGTCGAAGCGGGCGCCCCGGGCCGCGAGGCGATCGATCGCCGGAGACTTCACGTGACCGTGGCCGTAGGCGCCGAGCAGGGTGTTCAGATCGTCGACGACGACGAGGAGCACATTGGGCCGCGAGGGTGTCGCCGCCCCGCCGGCCGCAAGGAGCAGACCGAGCGGAAGCAAGCGCAGCAGGCGGAGCATCGGTAAAATCCTAGCGGGGGAGGGCGCCGCGCCAGCCGGCGCGCCATTGCGTCATCAGCCGCTCGACGAGTGCCTGCTGGCCGGCCTCGGCCGCGAGGTTCTGGTTCTCCTGCGGATCGGCCTGGTGATCGTAGAGCTCGACGGCTTCCACCTTGGCGGGGTCGCCGCGTTCGACCCAGACGGTGAAGCGGTGGCGGTCCGTACGCATCGAATAGCCCATCAGGTTGCGGCCGCCGTTCGAGCGCGGATACTGGCTGAAGGCGGCGGTCTTCCACGTACGATCCGGGTGTTCCAGCACCGGCTTGAAACTGAGGCCCTCGAGGTGACCGGGCAGCGGCAACCCGGCCAGATCGGCGAGGGTCGGGTAAATGTCGACGAACTCCACCAGCGCCGGGGATTTGGCGCCGGCGGTGCGCAGCCAGGGCGCGGAGAACAGGAGGGGGGCGTTGGTGTCGTTCTCGGAGTTCGAGTGTTTGCACCAGGCATCATGCTCCCCGAGCTTCCAGCCGTGGTCCCCCCACAAGACCACGATGGTGTTGTCCTTCAGTCCCTGTCGCTCCAGCTCGTCGAGCACGCGGCCCATCTGGGCGTCCATGTAGCTGATCGCGGCATAGTAGCCGTGCTTCAGCTGGCGGGCGAGGTCATCGGGGATCGGTCCCTCCGGGATCCCGTGGTACGAGCGCAGCTCGCCTCCGGGGAGGATCGCGTACTCGGGGGCTCCGCGGGGTCGGAAGCGGTTGGGCGCGAGGGTAATTTTGGCCGGATCGTAAAGGTCCCAATACTTCTTGGGCGCCACGAACGGGAGGTGCGGTTTGGAGAAACCGACGGCGAGGAAGAAGGGGGCGCCCTTCCGGCCGAGTTCCCGCAGGGTTTCCACGGCGAGATCCGCCGTGCGCCCATCGGTGTAATGGTTGTCCGGGACGTCCGCCGACTCGAAGGCAGGGCCGCGGGGACCCTTCGCCGCCTTCCGGGCGGCCTTGCGGTCACCGGGGGGGGCGGCCGCCGGCGCGCGCTGCGTGAGCGCCACGTTCTCGGGGCGCGCGTAGGCGCCGCTCGCCCGAGGGGTCTGCCACGGCACCGACCACGTGGGCACGTCGTCGAAGCCGCCGTGGAAGATTTTGCCCATCCCCTGTACGAAGTACCCGTGCTGCTTGAAGTGCTGACCCACCGTCACGACGTCGGGCAGCGCCTTGCGGAAGTGCGTCTCGAGGTCCCAGACCTTGCTGGTGTCGGGACGGGTGCCCGTCATCACGACGGTGCGGGACGGGGAACAGACGGCCTGCTGGCAATACGCCCGGGTGAACGTCACGCCGGAGCGGGCGAGCCGGTCGAGGTTGGGGCTGTGGACGTGACCCGCCCCATAGGCGCCGAACTCGGGCCGGAGGTCGTCGACGGCGAAGAAAAGCACGTTGGGTTTGGCCGGCCGCTCGGCCGCGAGCGCGGCGAGGGGGCCACAGAGGGCAAGGGTGAGGAGGAGGCGCATGGGGGAACGGGTCAGTCCTTGGCGTTCTTGCGGCGGCCCTTCGCCTTGCGCGCACCTTCGCCGTCCGGCTCGGCGACCGGGGCGCCGGTGAGGTTGGCGATCTGCCGCGGAATGTAGGAGTCGTACCGCGCGTCAGGGGCGGGGCCCTGCGGGCTCATCGTGCGGACCACCGCGTGGAGCGGGGCGGCCTTGGCGCCGAGCGCCTCGACCGCGGCCAGGGCGGAGGTGGAGACGAAGAAGCCATTCTGGGCGGGCGGGAGCAGTTCGCGCAGCGCGGCCAGCGCGCCGGCCAGTTCCGCCGGGGGACCATCCTGCGCGAGCGCCTGCGCCGCCACAACGCGCACCAATCGGGAGCCATCGCGAAGCGCCTCGCGGAGCGGGGAGACCGCCGCGTTGACCGCGCCCGGGCCCCGCATCAGCAGGCCGAGCGCCGCCCAGTGGCGCACGGCGGAGTCCGCGTCCGCCAGCAACTCCACTAGCCGCGGAGTGGCGGCGGGATCGAGCCCCGAGGCGAGGTCCGCCGCCGCATAGATGCGGGCGAAAGGGAAGCGGGCCTCGTCGCGGGCGAAATCATACGGGGTGGTGCCCGCGGCGCGGCTGTGGATCTCACCCTCCGGCAGGAAGCCGAGGTCGCGCACGCGCTCCGCGTGGCCGCGCATCTCCGCGCGCAGCCGTTCCAGGATGGCGCGGTGGGCGGCGGATCCGGCGAGATTGCGCACCTCATCGGGATCGCCCTGCAGGTCATAGAGCTCCTCCGGCGCCTTCGGCGTGCGCCAGAATAGGGACTGGGCCTCGGTGGCCTGGCCCGCGTCGAAGCGCTCGCGCCAGACGCGCGTGGTCGGGGTCTGAAACTGGTAATCGACCCGCTGCCCCTGGGAGACGTGCGGGTGGAAGTTGCGCAGGTACACGTAGCGGCCGTCGGTGACGCTCCGCACGGCGTCCATCCGCTCGTCCATCCGGCCGCGCGCGCCATGCAGGAACGCCGGACCGGCGACCTGGTGCTCCCCGGCGAACGCGTGCCCCTGCATCCACGCCGGCGGCTTCACGCCCGCGAGGCTCAGCACGGTCGGGGCCAGGTCGACGAAGCTGACGAGCCGGTCCGAACGCCCGCCGGGCTGGTACTCCTTCGGCGCAAGATGCCGCCACTTGGCCGGGAAGTGGACGACCATCGGCACGTGCAGGCCCGAGTTCGAGGGCCAGCGCTTGCTGCGCGGCATCCCGCTCCCGTGGTCGCCGTAGTAGAACACGATCGTGTCGTCCGCGAGTCCGGCCGCCTCCAGTTCCCGCAGGCGCGCGCCCGCGTCGGCGTCGGCCTCGCTGACCTTGTCATAGTATTGCGCCCAGTCCTGCCGGACCTCGGGGGTGTCCGGATGATAGGCTGGGACCCGCACGCGGGCCGGATCGGTGATCGCCCGGTGCGGCCGGGTCCGGATCTGGCTCTCGTGGCTCTTGGTCGAGTTGAAGATGGCGAAAAAGGGCTTCCCTGCGGGGCGGTTGCGCCAGTGCGCCTGCGCCGACGAATCGTCCCAGACGCCCTCGGGCTTGCGCAGGTTGTAGTCCTCCTTGCTGTTGTTGGTGGCGTAGTACCCCGCCTCGCGCAGGAACTGGGGGTACATCCGCTGGCCGGCGCCCAGGCTGACCATCGAGCGCATATGCAGCCCGCCGCTGCTCTGCGCGTAGAGGCCCGAGATGATCGCCGTGCGCGCGGGGGCACACACGGGATGGACGGACCAGGCGCGGCGGAAGATCATCCCCTTGGCCGCCAGCGCGTCGACGTTCGGCGTGCGCGCCAGCGCGTCCCCGTAGCACCCCATCTCGATCCCATGGTCCTCGCTCGTGAGCCAGAGGATGTGCGGGCGATCCGCGGCCAGCGAGGGCAGGGCGGCGAGGAGGAGCAGCAGGGCGCGACGGGCGAGGGGGCGGAAGGTCATGGGGGTGGCAGGGAGACGGCCACCGGCACGATGAGGTTGCGCGCGGAGGCGACGCAAGCCCGCTCCCCCTCAGCTCACGCCGGCTGCTGCTGGGTCAGGCAGTGCAAAGTGCCGAAGCCGAGCACGAGGTCGACCGCGTGGATCCCGACGACCTTCCGGTCGGGGAAGAGCTCCGCGAGGGTGCCCAGGGCGATCCGGTCATTCGGGTCGTTGAAGGTCGGCACCAGCACGAAGGCGTTCCCGATGTAGAAGTTGGCGTAGCTGGCCGGCAGCCGCATCCCATCGAACTGCTGCGGCCCGGGCATCGGCAGCGCGACCACTTCGGGCTTGGAGCCGTCCTCCAGCCGCAAATCGTGGATGCGCTCCCAGTTCTCGGCCAAGGGCCGGTAATTCACGTCCCGGCGGTTGTCCTCGCGGATAAGGACGACCGTGCGCGGGTTCACGAAGCGGCACAGGTCGTCCACGTGGCCGTGCGTGTCGTCGCCGACGAGCCCGTCGCCGAGCCAGAAGACGTTGGTCACGCCTAGGTTCGCCTTCACCACGCGCTCGAATTCCGCGCGGCCGACGCCGGGATTGCGCACCTGCACCTTCGGATGGAGGTAGCACTCCTCGGTGGTGAGGAGCGTGCCCCGGCCGTTCACGTCGATGCCGCCGCCCTCCATCACGAACGGCCGGCCGTCCTCGCGGGTCGCCTCGAAGAGGGTTTTGCCGAGGTGACGCGCGGCCGTCTCCGGCACCTGGCGGTCGTGCTGCCAGTCCCGGTACTTGGCCCACGCGTTGAAGTGGAAGTGCACGATCGCCGTCTCCCGGCGCCGGCCCTGGCCGCGCTGCACGAAGATGGGACCGCTGTCGCGCGTCCACCCGCGGTTGGTGCGGTGGAGGATGAACTCGACGCGCGTGAGGTCGACGTGGGCGCGGGTGAGCACCTGCCGCGCCTGGCGCTCCTCGCGGCGGTCGTTCACCAGAATGCGGACGAGCTCGCCCGCGGTGAGCTTGCGCACCATCTCGCCGTAGACCCAGTGGATGGTGGAGAGCTTGTCGGGCCAGTCCGTCGGGTGATGGGGCCAGCCGAGCCAGGTGGCCTCGTGGCGCTCCCACTCGGCAGGCATCGTGAATCCAAGCTGGGCGGGGGAGGCGGGCGCGGGGGAGGTCGGCATATGGGCCGCGCATATGGGCTGGCCCGGCGCCGGGGCTCAAGCCCGGAACGCGCGCCGCGGCGCTCCGCCCGCGGGCCGGACCGACGAATGGCTCGCGCGGCGCGCAAAAAGGTTTGCATGGGGCACCGCCCCGGCCGATCTCATCGCGGTAAATCCACCTATGGCGCGCACTGAACGTCGGAACCTGAGGCAGCGGGAACAGCTTTTCGATACCCCGGACTGGCTCAAACAGAAGCAATGCCCTCACAAGGCCAAGTACATGGCCGGGCCGCGGATTCAGCCGCGCAACATCACCGGCAAGGAGAAGCTGCCCGACCTCATCGACGCCACCTTCCTCGCCTACAACGGCGCCCGGCTGCGCGAGGGCGTCCAGCTCTTCACGAACCGGATGCTTGAGCCCGATGTCACCGTCGGCCTCAGCGTCTCCGGCGCCCTGACGCCCGCGGGCCTCGGCTGCTCCAGCATCATCCCGCTGATCAAGGCGGGCTTCGTCGACTGGATCGTCTCCACCGGTGCGAACCTCTACCACGACCTGCACTTCGCGCTGAACTTCCCGGTGCACGCCGGCAGCCCGAAGTTCGACGACACGGACCTGCGCGACAACGACCTGGTGCGGATCTACGACGTGGTCATCCCGTACAGCGACGGCCTGATGGCGACCGACGAGATCCTGCGCGAGATCATGCTCCAGCCGGAGTTTCAGAAGGAGATGGGCACCGCGGAGCTCCATTACCTCATCGGCCGCTACGCCGCCGAATGGGAGCGCAAGAACGGACTGAAGGACGTCTCCGTGATGGCCGCCGCCTACCGCGCGGGCGTGCCTTGCTACACCTCCTCGCCGGGCGACTCCACCATCGGGATGAACGTGGCCGGCGTGGAACTGCGGGGCAGCAAGCTCCGCGTGAACCCGTCGATCGACGTCAATGAGACGACCAGCTTCGTCCTCGCCGCCAAGCGCGGCGGCGGCCGCAGCGCGGTGGTCCTGCTCGGCGGCGGCAGCCCGAAGAACTTCATGCTGCAGACGGAGCCGCAGATCCAGGAGGTGCTGCGCATCAAGGAATTCGGCCAGGACTTCTTCCTGCAGATCACCGATGCCCGTCCGGACACCGGTGGCCTGAGTGGCGCGACCCCCTCCGAGGCCGTGTCGTGGGGCAAGGTCGACCCCGCCCGGCTGCCCGACGCCGTGGTTTGCTACACGGACAGCACGATCGCGCTCCCCCTGATGACCCACTACGCGCTCGCCCGCCGGAAGCGGCGCAAGCTGCGCCGGCTGTACGATCAGCGCGCGGCCTGCATGAAGGCGCTCACCCGCGAGTACTTCACGCACAACAAGGTGAAGATGATCGACGGCTCGGAGCCGGACCTGGGCTGAGCCCGGTCCGTCCGTCCCCTCCCGTGGGCCGCCTCGCGGCGGCCTGCCCTCCACCGTGAATCCCCGCCAGCTCCAGACCCTCGCCCGCAAGCACGGCACCCCGTTGGTCGTCATCGACCACGCCGTGATCCGCCGCAACTACGCCGCCTTCCGGAAGCATTTCCCGAAGGTCCAGGCCTACTACGCCGTGAAGGCCAACGCAGAGCCGGCGATCATCCGCACGCTCTTCCAGGCCGGCGCCAGCTTCGACGTCGCGTCGCTGCCGGAGTTCATGCTGGTCTATGAGAACATCCGGAAGCTCCCGGCCCGGGAGCGCCAGCAGTTCATCTGGGACAAGATCATCTACGCGAACCCGACCAAGCCCCGCCAGACCCTGGAGGCGCTCAATCGCTACAAGCCGCTCGTCACCTTCGATAACCTCACGGAGCTGCGGAAGATCCGCCACTACGCCCCCGACGCCGGCGTGGTCCTGCGGCTGCGGGTGCCCAACACCGGTTCGGTCGTGGAACTCTCCTCCAAGTTTGGCTGCGAGGCATCCGAGGCGGTGGACCTGCTGGTCGCCGCCGCTGATCTCGGCCTCGTCGCCGAGGGCGTGAGCTTCCACGTGGGGAGCCAGTGCTGCAACTTCGAGAACTACGTCCAGTCGCTCAACCTCGCGGCGGCCGTGATGGCGGAGGCCCGCAGCCGCGGGCAACCGATGAAGATCCTCGACATCGGCGGCGGCTTTCCCGCGCCCTACCATCGGGATGTCCCGCCGATCGAGCTGCTCGCGCGGAAGATCAACGCCGAGATCGACCGGCTCTTCCCGCGGGACGTGGAGATCATCGCCGAGCCGGGGCGGTACATGGTGGCCAACGCGGCGATGTCGGTGGCGAGCGTGATCGGCAAGGCGCGCCGCGACGGCAAGCCCTGCTACTACATCGACGACAGCGTCTACCACACGTTCTCGGGCATCATCTTCGATCACTGCAAGTACCCGCTGAAGGCCTTCCGCAAGGGGCCGCAGGAGATCTGCGCGGTGTTCGGCCAGACCTGCGACGGCCTCGACGTCCTTTCACTTTCCGAGGAGTTGCCCGAGCTGGAGCTCGACGACCTCGTGTACGCCGAGAACATCGGCGCCTACAGCAACGCTTCGGCGACGTGGTTCAACGGGTTCCCCCCCGCCCGGGTCCTCCACGTCAACGTGGCGCCGGCGGCCCGCCGCTGACCCCGCCTCCGCGCGGACTCCGGCGCTCCCGGAACTTCTGGTTCCACACCACGAGCAGCACCGCGCCCGCGATCACGTCGACCGCCCCGGTCAGCAGGCGAGCCGGCAGGGGCACGGGCTTCGCGAAGAACAGCAGCGCCAGTCCGGCGAGCACGAGGCCGCTCCCCAGCCCCAGCAGGCGCCGACCAAGGCGGCGGCGCGGATCGGGTTGGCGGTCGGGGGTCACGGCGCGAGGGGCAGGCGGATCCGCATCGTCGTGCCCTCGGGCCCAGTGCGGAGCAAGTGGATGTCCCCGTGGTGGGAACGCAGGATGCGCTTGGCGATGGCGAGGCCCAGGCCGGTGCCGTCCGGGCGCCCGGACAGGAACGAGTCGAAGATCCGCGTCCGCAGCGACTCCGGGACGCCGCCGCCGGTGTCCTCGACGTCGAGGAGTAAGGTGGGACCGGGGGCGGTCGGATCCGCCGCGGCGCGCAGCGTGATGCGTCCGCCCGCGGGCATCGCCTGCGCCGCGTTCAGCAGCAGGTTGAGCAGCACCTGCTGCAACTGCCCCTTGTGGCCCTCGACGAAGAGCGGGCGAGGGGGCGGCGGAAACTCCACCATCACCTTCTGCTGCGCGAACTTAAGACGTACCAGCGCCAGGGTGTCCGCGATCACGTCGGCCACGGGCCAGCGCGAGTGGAGGTTGGTCGGCGCCTGTGCGAAGCCGAGGACCCGGGTGACGATCGCCTCCAGCTGTTCCAGCTTCTCGTCGATCACCCGCTGATCCGTGCTTCTGGGGTCGGCCTCCGGGTAATCGATCCGCAGGCTGCCCTGATACAGCAGCTTGATCACCGTGAGCGGATTCCGGATCTCGTGGGCGATCTCGGCCGCGAGCAGGCCCAGCGTGGTCAGCCGCTCGTTGCGGCGGAGCGCGTCCTCGGTCTGGAACACGCGCGAATAGAGGCGGGCGTTCTGCACCGCGACGGCCCCGAGGGTTGCGAACGCCGCGCAGAGCCGCTTCTCGTCGTTGTCGAAGCGGTGGGGCCGGCCGCTGAACACGGCCATCACGCCGACGACCTCCCCCTCGAAGGTGAGCGGGGTGGCCAGCAGCGAACCGCGGGCAGGTTCGCGGGGCAGGTCCCGCAGCTCAGCGTGATCGAGGTCCGCCACCTCCGGAAACCAGACGGCGCGTCGGGTTTGGATCACGGTCGCGCAGAGGCAGTCCTTGAGGGGCAGCTCCGCGGGCGCCGCCGGGTCCCAGGCGCCCCCGTCGAGTGACGCGCGCCGGAGGACGCCGAGCGCGGGCTCGTGCAGGTACAGGGCGCAGGCGGATTCGGGGAACATCCGCCGCGCCTCCCTCGTGAACGCGTGGAACAGGTCGCCGGGCTCGAGGCGCGCCACGAGCGACTGGCCGGCCGCGATGAGGGACTCCAGCTGGCGTGCCTTCGCCTCGAGGTGCCCTTGCCGCCAGCGGAGGGCCAGGACCCGGGATGCCTCCGCGGCCAATTCCTCGAGGCGCGGGAGGTCCGGGGGCAGGAATCCACCGGGCCGGTCGCTTTCCAGGTCGATCACGCCAATCAGCGAATCCCCGTCCAGCAGGGGGGCGGCGAGCTCGCACCGGGCCCCGGGGCGCGCCGCGATATAGCGGGGTTCCACGCGGACGTCGGGCACGAGCAACGCGCGCCGGTTCTGGGCGCACCAACCGGTCACGCCGTGCCCGGCCGGCAGCGCATACGGTCCCCCTGCCTCCCCGAAGTCCCCGCGTTGCGCCGCGGTCTCCAGGGTCGTCGTCTCCGGATTGAAGAGTGCGATCGCACCGGCGTCGGCCGCGAAACTCCCGATGCAGACGTCGAGCACGGACTGCAGTAGCTCCTCGGGTGGCAGGGCCCGGCCGGCGAGCGTCGCGACGGCGTGCAGGGCCCCCAGCCGGCGCGCAGCGGTCGCGCCGGGGTCGGGCTGCGATGCTGCTGAGGGCTCAGACACCGGGCGTCGCGGGGGCGGCGATCACCTCGTTGAGCGCGCCGCGGAGCGTTTCGAGGCGCTCCGGACCGACCACCGGCTCGTGGTTCGCACCCTCGATGTAGAAGGTGTCGATCGCCACGCCGCGCTCGGTGCCGATGC
Organism: Opitutaceae bacterium; assembly: GCA_027485815.1. Classification (GTDB taxonomy): domain Bacteria; phylum Verrucomicrobiota; class Verrucomicrobiia; order Opitutales; family Opitutaceae; genus ER46. The sequence goes on along the minus strand of JAIXQE010000069.1, from coordinate 81,409 downwards.
GGGCGAACGTGATGTCGAACCCATGGTCGGAGATCGCCTTCGCGAGGCGGTAGAGGAGGCCGATCTGATCCCGCGCCTGCACCTCGATGATCGTGCGCTGCATCGACAGCTCGTGATAGACGTCGACCGTTGGGGGGAAGGAGCTCTGGAGCGCTTCGCCGGAAGTCACCTGCAGGTAGCGCGTGGCGGCGATCTTGCGGGCCTGGGCCAGGATGTCGGGCAGGAGATCCCGGTTCGTCATCAGGGCCTCCTCGATGATCCGCGCGAACTTCTCCTGCGCCGGGGCGCTCTGCACGGGGCCGAGCCCCGGCTCCACCACGTAGAACGTGTCGATCGCGATGTGATCGGTGCGCGAGATGACCTTCGCCCCCAGGATGTTCAACCCGGCGACGCTGAAGGCGCCGGCGAGCTTGTAGAAGAGGCCGGCCCGGTCCCACGTCACCACGTTCACCACGGTCAGGGAGCGGTTGAGGTCGTCCTTCCACTCGATGACCGGCCGGAGCGAGCCGACCGAGTCCGCGGTGGTGATCGAGCGCAGCAGGCGGTTCACCATTTGCAGGTGCAGCGCGATCTCCGCGGCGTCGGTGTGGACGAAGTAGCGGTCCGGCAGCAGGCCGAAGTGGGCGGTGATCTCGTCGGCGCTGATGCCCGGGATCGTCTGGGTGATGAGCTGCTGTTGCGTCATGGTTTTTTTCCGGAGCAGGGCGGCGTCCGCCTCCTGGCCGAGCTTGAGCCGGTCCAGGGTGGCGCGAAAGAGGGCGGTGTGGAGCGTGTCCTTGTAGCTGTTCCACAGGTCCGCCGCCGTGCCGCGGGCGTCGCAGAAGGTGTGGACGTAGAGGTGCCGGAGACGCTCGGCGTCTCCCACGAGTTCGGCGAAGGCGGCGGCGGTCCCGGGGTCATCGACATCCCGCTTCTGCCAGAACCGTGCCATCACGAGATGATTTTTAATAATGAACGCAACCAGTTCGCGATCATTGGGTTCCACTCCAAATCGCTCCAGAATGGGGAGGGCGAGGCGGACGCCGCTCTCGGCGTGGCCCCGGATGCCCTCGGCCTTGCCGATGTCGTGCAGCAGCAGGGTGAGGTAGAGCAGGGCGGGGTCCTTGGTCTCGTGGAGGGCCTCGCGGTACTTGAGGGTGATCGGCTCCGCCGCGGTGAAGATGCGGTCCAGTTCGCGGATCGCGCTGAGGGTGTGCACGTCGGCGGTGTACCGATGGTAGTACTCGTGCTGGACGAGGCAGGTGAGGCCGTCGAACTCGGGCACGAGGCGGGCGAGGACGCCGAGTTCGTGCATCCGGGTGAGCACGGGTTCGACCGCGCCGACCTCGCCCAAAATCGCGCGGAAACTGGCGGTGGCGTCCGCGGAGGCCGCCACCTCCCGGGTGAGCAGCGGCAGGGATTCGCGGATCAGTTCGCGCAGGTGCAGGTCAGGCGGGGCATTCAGCGTCTGGCTGTGGCGGAAGACGCGGATGAGGCGGACCGGATCCTCCCGGAAGACCGTTGGCTGGCCGGCGGCGAGTTCCCGGCCGCGGACCAGGAATCCATCGAGCCGCCGCGCGCGCTGGAAGCGGGCGGCGAGGAGGGTGTCCTTGAAGGAGCGGCGTTCGCCGTTCCCGCGGCCGATGCTGAGGGCGAGCCGGTCCTCCACCAGCTTGGAGACCCGGAACACGGTCTGCGCGGCCCGGTAGTACTCCTGCATGAAGGCCTCGACCTGCGCGAGGGGGTCGGCGCCCGGGAAGCCAAGCGCCTCCGCGATGCGGGGCTGCTGATCGAGGCTCATCACGTCGGTGGCGCGCGGGCTGAGGAAGTGGAGCTCGTTGCGCACCCGCAGGAGGAAGTCGTGCGCCCGCTGGAATTCCGCGACCTCCTCCGCCCGGACGTAGTTGAGGTCGGCCAGTTCCTCGATCCGCGTGAGGTCGAGGCGCACGCGGGCCATCCAGACGGTGCTCTGGTAGTCGCGCAGCCCGCCGACGCCGTTCTTCAGGTCCGGTTCCTGGTTGAAGACGGTGTCGGCGAACTTGGCGCGGCGGCCGGCCTGGTCATCGAGGCGGGCGGCGATGTAGTCCTTGGGATTCTCCCCGGTGTAGTAGGCGCGGTAGGCCTGCTGGAAGGTGTCGAAGAGTTGCTGGGAGCCCGCCACGCGCCGGGCCTCCAGCAGCGCCGTCTTGGATTGCATGTTGCGCCGGGCCTCGGCCACGGCCTCGTCGATGGTCCGGGTGGAATGCCCGACCTTCAGGCCGCAATCCCAGAGCGGGTAGAGGATCTGCTGGGAGAGGTGCTCCCGCAGCGGCTGGGCCGCCGCCCGCGCGATCTTCTGGCTGCAGAGGAACATCACGTCTACGTCGCTCCACGGCGAAAGCTCTTCCCGGCCGTAGCCACCGAGGGCGACCAAGGTCACCGGCTGGGAGGATCCCACCGCGGGGCCCGCGTAGGTGCGCAGGGCGTAGTCGAACAGGTGGCCCAGCAGGGCATCCATCATCCACGAGCGCTCCCGGCAGATCTGCCGGCCGGCGCCGCCCGCCGCGTGCCGCGCGCGCAGCCCCTCCTGCTCCCGCCGGAGGAACTCCCGGCAGGCGGCGACCCGTTCGGGCAAGGCCACCTCCCCGGGGAAGGCGAGCTGCGCCGCGGCGCGTTCGGGGATCTTTTCGGGCATAAGGCCGTTATCGGACAGGCTTCGCCCGCGCTTTCAACGTCCAAAGCCGGATTGCGCCACGCGGGCTTAAACCACTTGCCACTCCTCCGCGGCGCCGGTTGGCTCCCCGGCCCACCGACCTCCCCGCGCCGATGCCCGAAATCTCCAAGAGCTACGAACCCCGTGACGTCGAACGGAAGTGGTACGCCAGCTGGCTGGCGTCCCGCCAGTTCGCCGCCCACGCCGAGCCCGGCCGCGAGCCCTACACCATCGTCATCCCGCCGCCCAACGTCACCGGGGTCCTCACGATGGGCCACGTGCTCAACAACACGCTCCAGGACATCCTGATTCGCCGCGCCCGGCTCGAGGGACACGCCGCCCTGTGGCTGCCGGGCACGGATCACGCCGGGATCGCCACCCAGACGGTCGTCGAGCGGGAGCTCCGCAAGCAGCGCAAGACCCGCCACGACTTCGGCCGCGAGAAGTTTCTCGAGCAGGTGTGGGCGTGGCGCCACGAGAAGGGCAACATCATCCTCGAGCAACTGCGGCGCCTCGGCGCCTCCTGCGACTGGGACCGGACCCAGTTCACGATGGACCCGCACTATTCCCGCGCGGTGCTCACGGTGTTCGTGGAGCTATTCCGCCGCGGCCACATCTACCGCGGGAAGCGGATGGTGAATTGGTGCCCCGCCTCGCAGACCGCCCTTAGCGACGAGGAGGTCATCATGAAGCCGGTGAACGGCTTCCTTTACCGGGTCCGCTACGAGCGGGTGGATGCGCCCGGCCTCTTCCTCGAGGTCAAGACCACCCGGCCGGAGACGATCCCAGGGGACACGGCCATCGCGGTGCACCCCGACGATCCGCGGTACGCCGGCTGGATTGGCCGCAAGGTGCGCCGCCCGCTCGGGCCACCGGCCGAGATCCCGGTCATCGCCGACACCGCCGTGGACCGGGAATTCGGCACGGGGGCCCTCAAGATTACCCCCGCGCATGACAAGGCGGACTTCGAGATCGGAAACCGTCACCACCTGCCCGCCATCGAGGTGATCACCGCCACGGGCCAGATGAACGACCTCGCCGGGCCCGAACTGGCGGGCAAGGACCGGTTCGCGGCCCGCAAGCTGGCCGCCGAGCTGCTCCGCGCGTCCGGGGCGCTTGTCGCCGAGGAGCCCTACGCCAACAACGTCGGCTACTCCGAGCGCGCGGACGTTCCGGTCGAGCCGCGCCTCACTTGGCAGTGGTGGCTGCGCTACCCGCGGGTGGAGGAGGCCAAGGCGGCCGTGCGCGACGGGCACATTCGCTTCCACCCCGAGCGCTGGAGCAAAGTCTACCTGCATTGGCTGGAGAACATCCAGGACTGGTGCATCAGCCGTCAGCTCTGGTGGGGCCACCGGATCCCCGTCTGGTACCGCCGGGGCCTCGACCGCGACGCGCTCACGGAGGCCGACCTGCGCGATCCGGCCAAGGTGCACATCTCGCTGGAGGGGCCCGCGGATCCCGCCGACTGGGTGCAGGAGGAGGACGTGCTCGACACGTGGGCGTCCTCGTGGCTCTGGCCGTTCGCGACCCTCGGCTGGCCGGACCCCGCGGCCCAGCGCGCCGCCGGGCTCGATCACTTCTACCCGACCACGACCCTGGTCACCGGGCCCGACATCATCTTCTTCTGGGTGGCGCGGATGATCATGGCGGGCCTTGAGTTCATGCGCCCCGGGGAGCCCATCGAGCGGCGCATTCCGTTCCGGCACGTTTACTTCACCGGCATCATCCGCGACGCGCAGGGCCGCAAGATGTCGAAGTCCCTCGGCAATTCCCCCGATCCGCTGGATCTCATCGAGCGCTACGGCGCCGACGGGCTCCGGTTCGGGATCGTCTCGATCGCGCCGCAGGGGCAGGACATCCGGTTCCAGGAGGACCGGATCGAGAGCGGGAAGAACTTCTGCAACAAGCTCTGGAACGCCTGCCGGTTCCGCCAAATGAGCGGGGAGACGGGCGACAACAGCTCGCTGCGGGCGATCTTCGCGCGGATCGATCCGGCGCGGTTCGACGCCGACGACCACGCCCTGCTGGACCGGCTCCTCTCGACCACGCGCGAGGTGGACCGGCAATTCCAGCAGTTCGAGTTTAGCGCCGCCGCGCAGCAGTTGTACGGATTCTTCTGGAACGACTTCTGCGACTGGTACGTCGAGGGCTCGAAGGCCCGCCTCCAGGCGCCGGACACCCGCGCCAACTGCCTCGCGATCCAGGACCTGGTGCTGCGCCAGACACTCCTGCTCCTGCATCCCTTCATCCCGTTCATCACCGAGGAGCTCTGGTCCCAGCTGGGCTACGGTCCGGCGGGAACCTTCATCGAGGACGCGCGGCTGGAGAACGCCTCGCAGATCGTCTCCGCGTCCGGCAGCTACGGCTTGCACCTGGATGCGGCCGCCATCACCGCGGTGGAACGGCTCAAGGGCTGGGTCTCCGCGGTGCGCGCCCTCAAGGCGGAACACCAGCTGGCCAGCCGCCGCGACGTGCGTTTTCTGGTGACCGCTGGAGATGCCGACTGGGGCATCCTCGAGGCCAATCTCGCCAAGGTGGCGCGGATGGTCGGGGCCGCGGAAGTGCAGCGCCGCGTGCAGGTGGACGGGGCTCCGGCCGCGGTCACCCCGCTGGGCACGGTGTATCTGGATCTCGCCAGCTCGGTGGATGCGGGCGCCGAGCGGGTGCGGCTGGACCGCGAATTGGAGCAGATCGGCCGGCACATCGCCGCCACGGAGGCGCGCCTCGCGAACACGGCGTTTGTGAGCAAGGCCCCGCCGGCGGTGCTCGAGGGTGCCCGGCGGCAACTGGCCGAGCAGCAGGCGAAGCGCGTCGAGTTGGAACGTCTCCGACAGGCGCTCGGCGCCGGCTGAGCGCCGACCACCCCCTCCCGCGTCCGCGCCCCCCGGCGCGCCATTCCTCCTTACCCCCGGCCCCCGCATGCTTCCCTTCGCGCTCACGATCTTCACCGGCGCCTTCCTCCTGTTCCAGGTCCAGCCCCTGATCGGGAAATACATCCTGCCGTGGTTCGGCGGCGGTCCCGGCGTGTGGACCACGTGCCTCCTCTTCTTTCAGACGTTGCTCCTCGCGGGGTACGCCTACGCGCATTTTTCCACCTCCCGCCTTAGTCCGCGGCGGCAGGTGATCCTCCACCTCGCATTGCTGGCGGTGGCGCTCGCGCTCCTGCCGATCACGCCCTCGGAGTCCTGGCGGGTGCGGACGGACGGCGATCCCAACGTCCAGATCCTGCTGCTGCTGGCAGCCTCCATCGGCGTGCCGTACTTCGTGCTTTCCTCGACCGGGCCGCTGATGCAGCGGTGGTTCAGTCAGACGCAACCCGGGGTCTCCCCGTACCGGCTCTACGCGCTCTCCAACGTCGGTTCGCTGCTCGCCCTGCTCAGCTATCCCGCCTTCTTCGAGGTCCGGTTCACGCGCCAGGCGCAGGCGGCGATGTGGTCGTGGGGCCTCGTCGGCTTCGTGCTCTGCTGCACGGTCTGTGCTTGGCTGGTGTGGCGGCTGGCGCCGGCGGCGGAGGACCGGACCGCCGCGGCCGGCCGCGCGGACGAGCCGGAGGCCGAGGTTTCCGCCGTGGACCGTCTGCTGTGGATCGCGCTGCCCCTGGTGGCCTCGGTGCTGCTGCTGGCGACGACCAACAAGCTCTGCCAGGAGGTGGCGGTCATTCCGTTCCTCTGGGTGCTGCCGCTGAGCCTGTACCTCCTGTCGTTCATCATCTGCTTCGACCACGACCGTTGGTATCACCGGGGGCTATTCCTCGCCTTGCTGGTCCCGGGCGCGGCCGCGATCGCGCTCCTGATCCCGGCGGGCACCGATGCGCCGATGCGGCTGCAGATCATCCTCTACAACGTCGTGCTGTTCCTCGCCTGCATGGTGTGTCACGGGGAACTCTATCGCCTGAAGCCCGCGCCCCGCGGCCTGACCTCCTATTTCCTGCACATCTCGCTTGGCGGCGCCCTCGGGGGATTCCTGGTCGCGATCGTCGGGCCGGCCGTGTTCGATGACTACCGGGAGCTGCAGGTCGGGCTCTGGCTCCTCAGCTACCTGATCGGGGTGCTCTGCTTCCGGCACCGCAGCCGCGAGATCGCCCTCGCCGCCGCGGTTGGAGCCCTGGCCTTGCCCTTCGCCACCGCCGGATTGCGCGCGGCTTTCGACGGAGGGGAGGGCTTTGGCGCCGAGCTGCTGGCCCTCGGCCGCGACCGCTGGCCCTACCTGGCCGGCGGCTTGCTCCTGCTGCCGCTGCTGTTGCTGGACTTCCGCCGCTGGCGCCTCCTGGACCCATGGGTGCCTCGGATGGGTGGTTTCCTGATGGCGCTCTGCGTCGGGCTCGGCGCGGTCTTCGCGGCCGGGTGGAACGACCGCAGCGCCAACACGCTCAGCGCGTCCCGCAACTTCTACGGCACGCTCAAGGTGCTCGACTACAACCCCGGCGATGCCGAGGACAACTACCACCTCCTGCTGCACGGGGCGACGACGCACGGGCTTCAGTTCACCAAGCCCGAGAAGTCCGTGCTCCCCACGACCTACTACAGCGAGTCCAGCGGGGTGGGCATCGCCCTGAACCTACTGCCGCCCGGCCCGCGCCGCCTCGGCCTCGTCGGGCTCGGCACCGGCACGCTGGCGGCCTACGCCCGCAAGGGCGATTCGCTCCGGATCTACGAGATCAACCCGGCGGTGGAACAACTGGCGCGCGCCCATTTCAAGTACCTGGATTACTGCCTCGGCACGGTGGAGGTCGCGATGGGCGATGCGCGCCTCGTGATGGAGCGGGAGATCGCCGGCGGCCAGCCGCCCGTCTTCGACCTGCTCGCGCTCGATGCCTTCTCCAGCGACGCCATCCCGGTCCACCTGCTCACCCGCGAGGCGTTCGCGGTCTACGAGCGTCTGCTGCGCCCCGGCGGCGTGCTCGCGATCCACATCTCCAACCGGTACCTTGACCTCCGTCCCGTGGTCGAGCGGCTGGCGGCCGAGTTCGGCTACGGCGTCGCGGCCATCTCGGACGACCGGGAGCCCGAGTGGTGGGTTTACGCCACAACCTGGATGATCCTCACGCGGGACCAGTCCTTCCTCGGGCAGGAAGCGCTGCGCACGGCCGCCGATTCCCCCGCGGAACGCCGTGATGCCCCGCTCTGGACCGACGACTTCGCGAGCCTCTATTCGATCATGAAGTGAGCCGCGGGGGGGCGCTCAGGGCGCCTTCTTCGCGGCCTTCGCCTTCGCGGGCGGCTTCGGATCCAGGTTGGCCGCCAGATCCTCCGCGGTCACCTTCGAAGCCACCCCGTCAGCCGGCACTTCCAGCTTCGCGAGCCAGAGGATCGCGTTCAGCACGAGGCGGCGGAAGTCGTCGTGGCCCCAGTTGGCGTGGTAGTGCGCGCCGGTGAAGCCGAAACCGCGGCCGCCATCCGGACGCTCGTGCGCCCACGCGACCACCGTCCCCTCGCCGCGGGCCACCAGCGCCCGCACGGCGGGGTTGCCGGAGTGGCGGCCGTCTGGCCGGGAAACGGTCGACGCGTCCGGGATCGCGACGAGCAGCGGCGTGACCCCGCTCATCCCCGGCTTGAACCGCATGTTGAAGTACCACTCGTCCCGGATCGTGAACGGCTGCACGCCGCGGGTTACCGGATGTACCGGCAGCGACTTGAAGTGCGCGTCCCAGTGGGGGTTAACCGACCAGTCGGTCTCGAACGCTCCTCCGATCATCTCGAGGAACTCGGCCTGGCCCTGCTCCTTGGTCGGCTCCACCGCGTAGTGGATGCAACCGATCCCGACGCCCCGGCGCGCGAGGCCGCTCAGCACGCCGAGCCGGTTGTCCGCGAGGGCGAGGTGCTTCACGCCGCCGTCGCAGTAGAGGATCACCGCGTCGACTCCGGCGAGGGCGGCCGGATCCTTGGGCCACCCGTTGAGCGAGACGTCCGCGCGGAGCCCGGGGACCCCCGCGAGGCACTTCTGGAGGAGGAGCACGCCGGCGTTGTGCTCGTGCGCACCGGGCCCGTGGCTCATCGTGCCCGCGATGAGCAGGACGCGCTTCGCCGCGGCGGGTGCGGCCGCGAGGGGCGGAACGGCGAGGAGGGCCAGCAGGAAAAGGAAGCGGCAGGAGCGGGGCAGGGGGCGCATGGGGGGAGGGATGCGCGGGAGGTTTTCCGCCCGGTGCATCGAGGTCAACCCCGGCCGCCGCCGTTCACCCGGCGGGCGTGTAGTCGAGGTAGGGGCCGAGCCACTTTTCCGCTTCGGCGACGGCCCAGCCCTTCCGCGACGCATAGTCCTCGACTTGGTCGCGGGCGACCTTCCCGACGGCGAAATACTTGGAGTCCGGGTGGTTGAGGTAGAGTCCGCTCACGCTGCTCGCGGGGTGCATCGCGCAGCTCTCGGTCAACGTGATCCCCGTCGCGGCGGGGGCATTCAGCAGCCGGAAGAGGGTGCGCTTCTCGGTGTGGTCCGGGCACGCGGGATAGCCGGGAGCCGGCCGGATACCCCGGTAGCGCTCACGGATCAGGTCCTCGACCGACAGGTTCTCGGCGCGGCCGAAACCGCAGGCCTGGCGGGCGCGCTGATGCATCAATTCCGCCAGCGCCTCCGCCAGCCGGTCGCCCAGCGCTTGGGCGAGGATCGCGCCATAATCGTCGTGCGCCGCCCGGAACTCCGCCGCGAGGGCCTCCACGCCGTGACCCGCGGTCACCGCGAAGCCGCCGATGTAATCGAGCCGGCCGCCTTCGCGCGGCGCCACGTAGTCGGCAAGGCAATGGTTGGCCTGCGCCGCGGGCTTCTCCAGCTGCTGGCGGAGGAAATGGAAGCACCCGAGGGTGGCGGAGCGCGCCTCGTCCGCATAGACCTCCACGCTGTCACCCACGGCATTGGCCGGCCAGAATCCGATCACCGCGCGCGCCGTGAAGCGCTGCTCGTTCACGATGCGGTCGAGCAGGCGGAGGGCGTCCGCGTGGAGTTTCGTCGCCTCGGCACCGACCACCGCATCCCGCAGGATGTCGGGATAGCGGCCGTGGAGCTCCCAAGCGCTGAAGAAGGGGCCCCAGTCGATCAGCGGGATGATTTCCGCCAGGGGTACCGGATCGAGGACCCTCGTGCCGAGGAACTCCGGCCGCGGGATGTCGACCTCCGCCCAGCGGGAGGTGGCGGCGCGGGCGCGAGCGGTCCCGAGGGGCAGGGCGGCGCGTTTGCCCTGCCGGCCCTCGAACTCGGCGCGGAGCTGCCCCTGCTTCCCGACAACCTCCGCGAGGTAGGGAGCGCGCTGTTCCGGCGAGAGGAGGGCGCTCACCACGTTCACCACGCGCGAGGCGTCGAGCACGTGCACCACGCCCGGCGCATAGGCGGGGGCGATCTTGACCGCCGTGTGCGCCGCGCTGGTCGTGGCCCCGCCGATCAGCAGCGGCACCCCGAAGCCCTGCCGGGTCATCTCCCGGGCCACGTGCACCATCTCGTCGAGGGAGGGGGTGATCAGCCCGGAGAGCCCGACGACATCCGCCTTCGTCTCGCGCGCGACCGTCAGGATGCGCTCCGCGGGAACCATCACGCCGAGGTCGGTGACCTCGTAATTGTTGCACGCCAGCACCACGCCCACGATGTTCTTGCCGATGTCGTGGACGTCGCCCTTGACCGTCGCGAGCACGATGCGCCCCTTGGCCGAGGCCTGCCCGGCGGCCGCCTTCTCGGCCTCCATGTAGGGCGTGAGCACCGCCACGGATTTCTTCATCACGCGGGCGGACTTCACCACCTGCGGCAGAAACATCTTCCCGGCGCCGAACAGGTCGCCCACCACCCGCATCCCGTCCATCAGCGGCCCCTCGATGATGTCGAGGGGCCGCGCGTAATGCGCCCGCGCCTCCTCGGTGTCGGCCTCGATGAAGGCGTCGATCCCCTTGACCAGCGCATGCCGCAGGCGCTCGGCGACCGGGGCGCGGCGCCATTCCTCCGCCTCGGGCGCCGGCTTGCCGGGAGCGTCGCCCGCGGACGCCTGCTTCAGCTCATCCGCCAGGGCCACGAGCCGTTCCGTGGCGTCGGCGCGGCGGTTGAGGATCACGTCCTCAACCCGGTGCCGGAGCTCCGCCGGGATCTCCTCGTACACGCCCAGCATCCCGGCGTTGACGATCGCCATGTCCAGCCCCGCCTGGACGGCGTGGTACAGGAAGACGGTGTGCATCGCCTCGCGGACCGGGTTGTTGCCGCGGAAGGAGAAGGAGACGTTCGAGACGCCGCCGCTGACGCGCGCCCCAGGCAGGGTTGCCTTGATGGTCCGCGTGGCCTCGAAGAAATCCACCGCGTACCCGTTGTGCTCCTCGATGCCGGTCGCGACCGTGAGGATGTTGGGGTCGAAGATGATGTCCTCCGCGGGGAAGCCGAGGGTCTCGGTGAGGAGGCGGTAGGCTCGCGTGCAGATGCGCACCTTGTCGTCCCGGGTGGCCGCCTGGCCCTGTTCATCGAAGGCCATCACCACCACGGCCGCGCCGTAGCGCCGGACCAGCCCGGCGCGGCGCAGGAACTCGGTCTCCCCGTCCTTCAGGGAGATCGAGTTCACGATCCCCTTGCCCTGCAGGCACTGGAGCCCGCGTTCGAGCACGGACCACTTCGAGGAATCGAGCATCACGGGCACGCGCGCGATTTCCGGTTCGGCGGCGATCAGGTTCAGGAACCGGACCATCGTGGCCTCGCCGTCGATCAGCGCCTCGTCGACGTTGATGTCGATCACGTTGGCCCCGCTCTCCACCTGCTGCCGGGCGATGGCGAGGCAGGCCTCCCAATCGCCGGCCTTGAGGGCCTTGGCGAAGCGGGGTGAACCCGTGATATTGGTCCGTTCCCCGATGACCAGGAACTGCGCGGCGGTGTTCACGGCGGGTCAGGTGATCTCCAGGGGTTCGAGCCCGCTCAGCCGCAGCGCGCGGCGCGCGGGCGGGATGGGCCGCGGCGCCACCCCGCGGACGGCCGCGGCAATGGCCGCGATGTGCGCCGGGGTGGACCCGCAGCACCCGCCCACGAGGTTGACCCAGCCCTGACGGGCGAAATCGCCGAGCACCCGCGCCATGTCTTCCGGGGTCTCGTCGTAGCCGCCGAACGCGTTCGGCAGGCCCGCATTGGGATAGCAGGAGACGTAGCAACCCGCGATGCGGGAGAGTTCCTCGACGTACGGCCGCATCGCCTCACCGCCGAGCGCGCAGTTGATGCCCACCGAGAACGGCTGCGCGTGGGCCACGCTGTGATAAAACGCGTTGATCGTCTGGCCGGATAGGGTGCGGCCGGAGGCGTCGGTGATGGTCACGCTCACGAGGACCGGGACCCGGGCCGCGGGACCTCGCCGCTCCTGCACCTCCGCGATCGCGAAGAGCGCGGCCTTCGCGTTCAGCGTGTCGAAGATCGTCTCGACCAGCAGGGCGTCGACGCCGCCATCGAGCAACGCCTCGAGCTGCTCGGTGTACGCGCCGACGACCTGCTCCCACGTCACCGCCCGGTACTCGGGCCGGTTGACATCCGGGGACATCGAGAGCGTGCGGTTGAGGGGCCCGATCGCTCCCGCCACGAAGCAACGCCGTCCCGGCGTGGCCTTCTCCGCGGCCTCCGCTGCCCGGCGGGCGCACGCGACCGCCGCCAGGTTCATGTCCCGGACCCACGGTTCGCAGCGGTAGTCCGCCATCGCGATCGACGTGCTGCTGAACGTGTTGGTCTCGACGAGGTCGGCGCCGGCGTCGAAATAGGCCCGGTGAATGCCCTCGATGACGTCCGGCCGGGTCAGGCAAAGCAGGTCGTTGTTGCCCTTCAGGTCCTGCGGGTGGGCGGCGAACTTTTCCCCACGGAAATCGGACTCTTGCAGGCCATAGCCTTGGATCATCGAGCCCATCGCCCCGTCCAACACCACGATGCGCCCGGCGAAGAGCCGGCGAAAGGCGTCGTCACGGGCGGAGGCGGCGGGAGGGGAAACGGTCATTTCGGGCATCGGTTTGGCTTTTGCCCCAGTGGGTGGCAAGTGACATATCTACGTATCCAAATGGGTTGATGCGTTCTTTACATCCAGAGCCAGAAGGTCATTGCGGAGCCGTGTTCCTGTTCCGCCCAGCCTCGCGCGCCGCTTGTTCCACCGGGGATTATCGCCGGAGTTTTGCAGCAGGCAGGCGAAGCCGGGGCGCGTGGGGCGATCTCTTTTCCGCTGCGCTGCTGGCGCTGGTCCTCGTCGTGGAGCTGCGGGCGCAGGCTCCGGAAGCCTTGCCGCCCTTCGTGTTTCGGGCCTCCCGGGGCGCCGAGGCAGCAGGGGTAGGCGCCCCGAGCTCCGGTTGGCTGACGCCGGAGGAACTGGCGCGCCGGCAGATTACCTCGCTGTCCGATGCGCTGCGGCAGGTGACCGGCGTGCCGGCCGTGACTTCGGGGGCGGCCGGGATGATCACCTCGGTCTTTACCCGCGGGGCGAACTCGAACCAGACGCTCCTGCTGGTCGACGGACTGCGGCTCAATGACCCCAACACGGACTACGCGGTCTTCCTCGGCGGGTCCTGTCTGGGGGCGTGCGACAGCCTGGAGGTCAGCCACGGGCCGCAGAGCACGCTCTACGGCGGTGAGGCGGTGGGCGGCCTGATTGCGTTGCGGGCGGCGCGAGGGCAAGGGGCTCCGTCAGGACGCGTCGTCGTGGAGGCCGGGAGTTTCGGCACCTTTCAGGGGGCGGTGAGCGCGCAAGGGGCCCGTGGGGCGCAGGCGTGGAACCTCTCGCTGCGGGGCGGCCGCACGCGGAATGAGCGGACGAACAACGCCTTCACGTCCCACAACGCGGTGTTGCGGGTGGACCGTACGGTGCGGCCGGGGCTCGAGGCCACGGCCACGCTGCGCTGGTTTCGCGGGGCCTATGGCTCGCCCGGGGATCGGTTCACCAACGACCCCGACAACCGCGAGCGCGAGGAAAACCTGCTCGCGACGGCCCAGCTGCAATGGGCCCGGGGACCCTGGCAGACGCGTCTGCTCCTGGGGGGGCAGGACCGCCGCTTCGTGGCGGTCAGCCCCTTTCCCGCACCGCGTCCGACGGCGGAGACGCGGGTCACGAACCGGCGGGGCGTGCTGGATGCGCAGTCCACCTTTCGCGGCTGGTCCGGCCACACCCTCCTGGGCGGTGCCACGCTCGAGGCAAACCACACTCGGAATACGGGTTTCGGCAACATCAACCGCCGGCAGCGCCTGGGCGCGGTCTTCCTCCAGGACGAGTTCCGCCCCCGCCCCGAGCTGCACCTCGGCATCGGGGTTCGCAACGACGACTTCGACACCTTCGGCCGCGCCACCACCGGCCGGGCCAGCGCTGCGTGGGCGCCACCCGGCTCGGCGCTGCGGTGGGGAGCGGGTTTCGGGACCGGCTTCCGCTCGCCCAGCTTTCTTGATCTCTACGGGCAAAGCGCGTTCTACCGCGGCAATCCCGGACTCCGGCCGGAGCGCGCCCGGGGCTGGGAGCTTGGGGGCGAGTGGCGTGGAGGGGGCGGCCGCTGGACCGTCGGCCTGACCCGCTTCGAGCTCGGCCTGCGGGACCTGATCGCGAGCACCCGCGATTTCCGCAGCGTGGAGAACATCCTGCGCGCCCGGACCCGGGGCTGGGAGCTCACGTGGCGCCTCCGCTGGGGGGAGACCGCCGCGATCACCGGTCATTATGCGTACCTCGACGCCGAAAACCTCACCACGGGGTCCCGGCTCCTGCGCCGCCCACGGCACCGTGGCGGGCTCGACTTGTGGCGGGCATGGGGCGGGGGCTTCAGCGCGGGCGCGGGACTCGCCGCGCTGGGCCAGCGCGAGGACGTCCACGCCCGCACCTTCCGTACGATCGATGGCGAGGATTACGCGGTGGCGCGCCTCTATGCGGAACAGCGGTTGTCCTCCGCGTGGTCCCTGCGCGCGCGGCTCGAGAACGCGCTCGCCGAGCGCTACGAGGAGGTCCACGGCTACCCGGCGATCGGCCGCGGCCTGTTCCTTGCCCTCGAGCGCGGATTCTGAGCACCGCGCCGCGGGGCAACTCTAGGCTTCCCACGCGTGACGCCGCCGCTAACGATCCTGCCCTTTATGGAGAAAACGTTCATCATCCTGAAGCCTGACGCGATGGAGAAGCGCCTGGTGGGCACGATCGTGGCCCGGTTCGAGGCGGCCGGCTTCGATGTCGTGGCGTGCAAGATGGGCCGGTTGTCGCCCGCGCTGCTCCGGGAGCATTACGCCCACGTGGCATCCAAGCCCTTCTATCCGGAGATCGAGGCCTTCATGAGCCGCCGGCCCGTGGTGATGGTCGCCCTGCAGGGGGAGAACGTGGTCCAGCGCGTGCGGGACCTCCTCGGCCCGACGGATTCGCGCAAGGCCGCCAAGGGCACGATCCGCGGGGACTTCGGCACCGACATGATGGTCAACGTCGTGCACGCGTCGGACAGCGTGGAAAACGCGCGGGCCGAGCTCGCGCGCTTCTTCCGTCCCGAGGAACTGTTCGCCTGATCCGGCCGGCGTTGCCCGCGCGGCGCCGGGTTTAGGGCCGGCGCTCCCACGCCAACGGCATCCCGGCCTCGACCAGCTTCGCCTGGAACGCCGCCAGCAGCGCGGGCGCCCGGCGGACGCCCCGCGGCGCATGCCGCCCCGCCAGGCAGAAGGCCGCCAGCTCCCCGGCGGCCTCGCCGATATTCCATTCGACTGGATGCAGGCGGTAGCAGCCGTTCGTCAGATGCGTCGTGCCAATGTTCTTGTTCGCCGCGAGGAGATTCTCCATCCGCACCGGTAACAGGCAACCGAGCGGGATCTGGAAGGGCAGGGCGGGGAAATCGATGTAGTTGTCGCCGCCGCTGCTCGGGTGGAGGTCGATGTTGTAGCTCCCGATCCCCACGCTGTCCGGAAACGGGGTGGCGCTCGTCTCGGCCGGCGTCTTGGCGCCGGTCTCACGCTGGCGGGCCTCCGTGCCGACGTGCAGCTCGGTGACCGTGAATTCGGCGCGGATCCGGCGGCTCTCGCGGATGTAGGGGTACTTGGCTAGCCCATCCGCCGTGCCGACGATGTCGGGACGGAGCCGGAGCCCCTTCCAACCGGTGCCGCCATCCGGTCGCGGACACTCGGTCTGCAGCCAGTAAAGCCACGAGAGGCTCAGCTGCTTGCCCCCTTCCGTGTGGCGTGCCGCCTCCGCGGGGGAAACGCCCGCCAGATTGCCCAGCATGTAGTCGTTCTGGGGCCAGTTCACGAGGGTGATGTCCCCGCGGTAGGTTCCCGGCGCGAACTGCGAGCGGTCGATGATGCGCCGGTACTTGAACAGCCCCGTGCCCTTTTCCGGGTCGAAGCCCATGTTGAAGGGCTGGAGCGTCCGTGGGGACGAGTAGAACAGGCTGAGCAGCTTGCCCGACCAAGGCGGGCGGAGCGCCGGGACGTGGTCGCGCCAGAAGGCGTAGTCGCGCGGCCGCGCGATCACGTGATCCTCCCCCGCGACGTAATCCATCGCAAAGCAGCAGGTGAACGACTGGTGGTTATCAGGCTCCGCCTGGTCCTTGGCGCGGGGCTCGCCGGTCTCCCGCCTCGACTCGGCCCCGGTGACGAACTCCGTGCCGGTGAGCGGCAGCAGGTCACCCAGTTCGGTCGCGTCGATGAAGTAGGGAGCGCGCAGGACGGTCTCGTGCCCGAGCTCGAGGCTCCGGACGGTCACGGCCTCCACGCGGTCCCCGCTCACCTGCGCGGCGATGGGGACATGAAAGAGCAGGATCTCGACCCGGCCGCCGGCGACATGGGGCGCGAGCAACTCCTGCAGGGCCGCGAGGGCGGCGCGGGGTTCGTGGCAGAGCCGCGAAACGCTGCCGTTGCCCGGGTTCAGGCGGGCATTCGCGCGCGCGGCGGGGGTGAGCGGGAAATTGCGGCGGTAGTGGTCGCGAATGCGCTCCCGTAATTCCCGGTAGGAGCGGGTCGCGCCCCCGGTCTCGATCTGGGCGTTCTCATCCGGGGGCACCGCCTGCGCGGTCAATTGGCCGCCGATCCAGTCCGTCTCCTCCGTGAGGATCACCCGCTGGCCGCGGCGCGCCGCCGCCAGGGCCGCCGCGCACCCGCCGAGCCCGCCGCCAATCACCACCACGTCCGCCCGGAGCTCCTTGGCAGCCGGCGCGGTCCGGGCCGCCACCCCGCTGAGGATGACGGGGCCGCTGGGGGCCCCGCCCGCCCGCAGCGCGGACGGGACGAGGAGGGCGGCGGGCAGGGCGGCGGCGGAGTGGCGGAGGAAGCGGCGGCGATGCATCGGGGGAGGGGATCGCTCAATAAGTGCCCTTCAGCGCGAACGTCCAGCTCTGGCCTACGGTCTCGTTTCGCGTGAGCGCCGTCAGCCCGCCGGCGAACCGCTGCAGGTTGATGTACGGCGTGTCGGTGAGGTTGCGCACGCTGACCGAGAGGCTGTAGGCGGGGCTCAGGCGCCAACCGGCCCCCGCGTCCACGTTCGTGCGGTGCCGGCGGAAGGTCGTGCCGGCGAGGTTCGTGTTCACGTCGTCGGTCCAGTTCCAGTTCGTGTAAAGGTTGAGCCGGTTGTAGGTGTAGTTGATCCCGCCGCTCGCCAGGTGGGGGGTGAGGTTCGTGCGCGCCACTTCCGCGTAAAGCCGGGTGTAGCTCGCCCGCACGGAGAGACGGCGGAAGAGCGCGCCGAGGAACGAGAGGCTCTGGTTGTACTCCCACTCCATGCTGCGCATCCGGATGGTGCCCGGCCCGTTGTCGGTGGTGATGAACTCGTAGCCGAGCAGTTCGTCGTCGCCCGTGTAGCCGAACTCCTGCGCGGTGAGGCGGTCGGTGATGAACAGGTTGCGCACCTTTCGTTCGGTGAGCGTGACGGCCAGCTGGCCCACCGGCTCGAAGTAATACGCGAGCCGCGCGGCGTAGTTGTCCGCCGTCTCCGGCTTCAGGCGCGGGTTCGGTGAGGTGACGGTGAGCGCGGTGTCGTTCACGATCCAGACGCCGGCGAGGTTGACGTAGGAGGGGCGTCGGATGGTCGAGCTGTAGCCGAAGTGGAAGTCCAAGTTGCGCAGCAGGCCGTACTTCACGGAGGCGCTCGGGAAGAGGTTGTCGTAGGAGCCGGTGCGCTTCACGCGGGGCAGGGAGAGGAACTGGTACTGGATCCCCGGGATCGTCGTGGCGCGGCCGGCGGCGTTCACCGGGAAACCCGCCGCCCGGAGTTCCGCGGGAGGCCGGGTGTCCGCCTCGCTCGCCTCGGTGCTGGTGCCCTCCCAGCGCAGCCCCGCCCGCAGCGTGAGCCCGCGGAGGCTTCCGGTGCCCATGAGGAAGCCGGAGTCCACCCGCTCGTAGTAGCGGCGCCGGCGCGCGACGTAGGATTCGTAGAAATTGTCGCCGTTCGTGCCCCAGTTCTGCCGGAACGCGTCCGGATTCGCGCGGTAGAGGTCGGCGATCGCGCGGAGGTTGGGCATGAAGACGTTGCCGCCGGAAAGGGACTGGATCGAACCGCCGTTCATCCCGAGGTCGTACTCCCACGGGGAACGGTAGTTAGCCCAGCCGCCGCTGCCGCCGCCCGGCAGGTAATCGAACCGCTTGGCCAGCTGGTCGTCCTCGAACTTCTGGAACTGCTGGCGGGACTTGAGCCCGGACTTCCAGACCACCGGCAGGATGCGCGCGGTCTTGAGGATCGCGTTGACCTCGCCGCTGAAGAAGGTGGTGCGGCCGAAGCGGCCGTCGTTGAGGGTAAACGAGGGGCTCGTGAAGCTCGCGCCGTTGCCGATGTCCGGTCCGGCGACCTGCGTGAAGCGCCAGTCCGTCGACAGCGGCGACGAGCGTTCGGCGCGGAAGGTGACGTTCGCCGCCGTCGGCGAGTTGCTGTCGCGGATCGACTGGCGGCGGCCGAGGGGATCGTACCAGCTGGTCGAGTCGGTGTAGGCGAACTTGCCCTCCACCTCGAGGTTGCCCCGCTTGTAGCCGAAGCGGGGCAGCAGCGTGAGCGTCTCGCCCATCTTGGACACCGCGACCGGGTTGACCTGAACAGAGCCGGTCGGCGCGGAGACGAAGCTCAGCAGCGGATCGGCCCCGACCACGTTCACCCGGGTTCCCGCGTTGAAGATCGTGGTCCGCTGCGGCGTCCACAGGTCGGCGTAATTGTAGACGACCCCGATGCCGACGTTGAACTCGGGGCTGATCCGGTAGTCGGCGGTCAGCGTGGTGGCGAAGCGCTTGTTGAAGCGGGGCGCCCACTGGAAGTTCAGGGTCGTGGGCACGAGCGGCCGCGGGTCGGTCGCCGTGGGGGTCGCGTTGTACGCCTGCGAGGTGATCAGCGCCTCCTGGTAAACGTTGGACTCGCTGAGGTTCAGGACAATGCCGAGCGAGCGGTTCAGGAAGACGTCCGAATACTCCAGGATCCCGCCCGGCCGCCACTTCCGGGTGGGCCGATCCTCGTCCGGCCCCAGCTTGGCGCGGAAATCCATCTCCTCGGAGTGGGCGGTGACGTTCGCCTGCCACGAGACCCGCCGGCCCGCGCGGTCGAATGCCCGCTTCGTGCGCAGATTGATCGTGCCGGCCGGCGCGTTGGCGTCGACATCCGCGCTGATCGTCTTGGACACCTCGATCGATTCCATCGAGTTCAGCGAGGCCATCTCCATCGTGAACGACCGGGCCGCCCCCGACCCGCTGTTGTTCGCGTCCACGCTGGCGAGGGCGATGCCATCCATCGTCACCGAGGTGTATTCCGAGCCGAGCCCGCCGAGCCGGACGGTGCGCACCTCCCCGTAGAAGAGGTCCAGTTCGACGCCGGGCAGGTGCTTGAGGAACTCGCCCACGTTGCCCTCGGCATTGTCGCCGAAGGAGTCCGAGGCCACCGTGTTGGTGATGTTCATCGAGTTGCGCTGATCCATGATCGCCTTGGCGGCGCCCTCCCGCTCGGTGGAGACGACGAACGCGTCCAGCTTCAGCGCCTCGCCGGGCGCGGCGAGGGTGCTGGTGAGGCGGAAGTCCTGCGTCACGGTCGCGCCGGCGGCGACGTCCACGGTGGCGCTCGCCTCCTGGTAGCCGGTGTAGGAGACGACGAGCGTCACGCGGCCGGGCGCGACGGGATACAGCCGGTATTCCCCGCCGCCTTCGGAGACCGCGGTGACGCCGGACTCCCGGGCGAGGACCTTCGCGTTGCGCACGTATTCTCCGGTCGCGGGATTGAAGATGCGCCCGGTGATCGTGCCCGGGGCCGGCTGGGCCGACAAAACGGCGGGCAGGGAACCGATGAGGAGCGCGAGCGCGCGACGCAGGAGGAGACGCAGGGCAGGGTTCATCAGGGGTTAGGGTGCTGCGAAGGAGGTGACCCGACGGTTCCGCCGCGGTCAAGGTCGCGGACGCCCGAGGGCGAACCGGGCCCGCACGCCGGCGGGAGGAAATCGCCTTGTTCCCGTCATTGGTCCTCGTTCTCTTCGCGGGCGTCGCAAGCGTCGCGCGGGCTATCCCCCCGTGTCGCCGCTTCGCCCCAACCTCATGACTACCCCGGCCCGTCCCGCCTCAAGATTCCATCGCCTTGTTCTCGTTGCCCTGCTGTTCGCCCTGCCCGTGATGGCGGCGGAACCCGGCAGCGTCACCGGCACCGTCAGCAACGCCGCCACCCGCAATCTGCTCCCCGGCGCCCGCGTGGAGATCGTCCCGCTCGGGCTGTCCGCGCTCACCGACGACACTGGTCGTTACGTCCTGTCCGGGGTGCCGGCGGGCAGTCACGAGCTGGTCGTGGCGTACATCGGACTCGATGCCGTCCGGCGCCCGGTGACCGTCGCGGCGGGCCAGCGGGTGTCGCAGGACTTCGACCTCACGACCGGCATCTACAAGCTGGAGCAGTTCAAGGTGGTCGGCGAGCGGGAGGGGGATGCCGCCGCGATCACCGCCTACCGCAACTCGGAGAACCTGAAGAACATCGCGGCCACGGATTCGTTCGGGAATCTGCCCAACCTGAATGCCGGGGAGGTCGCGATCCGCCTGCCCGGCATCTACGGGGAGCTCGATGCCGGCGGCAACCTGTCGGGCTTCAACGTCCGCGGGATGGGGCCGGGGCTGAACAGCGTGACGATGGACGGCGGCCTGATGACGGGACAGGGGGGGATGGGACGCTCGATCTTCGTCAACAACATCACCGGCGCGATGTTCGAGCAGGTGGAGCTGGTCAAGGGGCACACCCCGGACAAGGGCGCGGACTCCCTCGGCGGCACGATCAACTTCAAGAGCCGCTCGCCGCTGTCGATGCGCGAAAAGCGCCGGATCACCTACACCCTGACGGGCCGCCTCGCCCCGTCCTTCACCCAGCAGATCCCCATCCGGGAGGATCGTCGCCTCCACGGCCTCTTCACCCTCGGTTACCAGGAGGTCTTCGATGTCCTGGGTGGCAGCCGGAACCTCGGCGTTTCGCTTACCCTCTTCAACAGCGAGACTGCGATCGGCTCCTTCTTCACCACGCGCGACTACCAGAACACCCTCTCCCAGCCGGCCTTCCTGTGGGACTACCGGTGGGACGACCTGTACAACCACCGCCGGCAGAAGAACGTGACCCTGAAGGCGGACTACCGCCTCACACCCACGACGAAGCTCTCCTTCCTCACCACGTACATCGACCACTCGGAGGTTTACCGGCGCCAGTACGCGGTCCGCGCCTTCACCAACGGCCAGGCGCAGGACACCGTGCCGAGCGCCACCACCAGCATCGTCCCGGGTTACACGTCCCGGGTCACGACCGTGCGGCCGGTGGCCTCCTCCGTCATCGACGTCACCATGACGGGGCCGAACAACTTCTTCAACCGGCTCCGGCGCCTGGACCTCGGCGTGGAGCACGAGCAGGGCCGGCTCCTGCTGGAGGCGAATGCCCGCTACACGCAGACCCACATCAACATCGGCAACGGCGAGGGGGCGGTGCTCACCAACCGGATCAGCGGCACGGGCTGGATCATCGACCGCACCCGCTCGGACCTCTACCCGCAGTTCCTCGCCAATGGCGGGCTGGATTTCACAAACCCCGCGAACTACCGGCCGACTGCGAACGGTCTCTCGAACCAGAATGACCGCCAGATCCACGAAGTCGCCGAGGCCCGGGTGGATGCGCGCTACACGCTGCCGCTCGCGGCTCCCGTGTTCGCCAAGGCGGGCGTGCACTGGCGCGAGCAGCACGTCGGCGTCCGCAGCGCCTCCCGCCGCTGGAGCTACACCGGCGCCGGTCCGCTCCCCCACGATCCCAACCTGCTGACGATGGACCGGCGGATGACCGGCCGGGCGATCCCGCAGTGGGAGGCCTCCTGGTTCATGCGTTCGCGCGAGGTCGCCGATCCGTCGCTCTGGCGCGAGGACCTCTATTTCCGCAACACCACCGCCTACACCAGCTACCGCGACGTCGTGGAGACGGTCACCGCCCCCTACGTGATGACGCAGGGCAAGCTCGGGCGCGAGGGCTGGGCCGGCCGCACCGGCTTCCTCGGCGGTGTGCGCTGGGAGAAGACCGAGAACGAGGCGGACGGCTGGGTGCGCGCGCGCGTCCTCAGCACCGCCGCGCAGCAGACCGCGGACCCCGCCGGCTCCGCCCAGCGCGACTACGCCAACAACCGCCGCCAGATCACGGGCGACTACACGAAGGCGTTCCCCAGCATCCACGCGTGGCACGACTGGAGCGCCAACCTGAAGACGCGCCTCAGCTGGTCCTCGAGCTTCGGGCGGCCCGCCTTCGGCAACCTGTCCCCCGCCGAGACGCCCAACGAGAACCAGCGTTCGATCACGATCAACAATCCCGCGCTCCTCCCCCAGACCGCGAAGAACTGGGACGCGACGCTGGAGTATTACTTTGAACCGGTGGGTAACCTCACCGTGGGCTGGTTCCACAAGGAGATCCGCGACTACATCGTCAGCGGCATCGATTCGGGCACGATTGGCACCGGCGCGGACAACGGCTACAACGGCGAGTATGCCGGCTGGACGATTTTGAGCTCGGCCAATGCGGGCACCGCGATCGTGCAGGGCTGGGAGTTCAGCTACCAGCAGCAGTTCACCTTCCTGCCCGGGGCGCTGAAGGGCCTGAGCGGGATGATCAACTACACGCTGCTGGATACCCACGGCAACTACGGCGGGACGGCGCGGCGCGGGACGGGGCAGGTCGCCGGATTCGTGCCTCGCACCGCCAACGCCAGCCTCAGCTGGCGCTACCGCGGCTTCAGCACGCGGCTGCTGGTCAACTACGGGGGCGAGCACCTGCAGGCCTACAGCGCCGCCTCCGCCGCCCGGAACCTCTACCGGATGGAACGCACGCTGGTGAACCTCGGTCTCGCCTACCAGCTGCGTCCGACGCTGAACGTCACCGTCGACATCGACAACCTGACCAACGTGCCGCAGCGCCGCTACCGCGGAGTGCGCGACAATATGGAATACTACAACTATCCGGGCACGACGCTGACCTTCGGCATCAACGGCCGGTTCTGAGCCGGGCGCCTCAGGGCGCGGGCCTCAACTGCGCCGCGGTCCAATCCGCCACCACGCGCTCCAGCACCGCCAGCGGCACGGAGCCCGTCGTCAGGACGATGTCGTGGAAATCGGGGAGCGAGAAGCGCGGGCCGAGGGCGGCGCGGGCGCGCTCCCGCATTTCCAGGATCCGCAGCATGCCAATCATGTACGAGCAGGCCTGGCCCGGGTTGGTGATGTAGCGCTCGACCTCGGACGCGCTGATACCGTAGGCGATCGCCCGTTCGCGCGACCAACCCAGGGTGTGGAGCCCCGTGTCGACCACGAGGCGGCGGGCGCGGAAGAGTTCCGAGCCGATCGCGCCCAGCTTCCCGGCGGGATCGCCCTCGTACCAGCCCTGTTCCACCGCGAGGCGTTCCGCGTAGAGACCCCAGCCCTCGCTGTGCGCGCTGATGCCGCCGAACGTCCGGCGCGCGCGGAAGCGCGGGAGGTCCCGCTGCTCCTGCTGCAGCGCGAGCTGGAAGTGATGGCCGGGCACGGCCTCGTGGTAAGCGAGGCTCCGCATCCGGGCCCCGTAGAAGAAGGCGTTCCCCGGCAAGGGTACCCAGAAGATCCCGGGCCGGCTTCCATCCGGCGGCGGCACGGAGTAGTAGGCTGACGCCACCCGCTCGGTGAGCGGGGGTACCCGCCGCACTTCCACCGGAGCCTTCGGTCGGCGCTTGAATAGCGCATCGCTCCGGCGCTCGGCGTCACGGATGTATTCGGTATAGCGCGCGATCAGCGCCGCGCGCGGATCGACTGCCTCGACCAAGGGCCCCTGCGTCGCCCTTGCCATCCGCTCATTGAAGGTGCCTTCGGTGTGACCCAGCTGGCGCAGGATCACTTCCGCCTCCGCCTCCAGGCGGGCCACTTCCCGGAGGCCGATCGCGTGGATCTCCGCCGCACCGAGGTCCGTCGTCGTGAAGCCCCGCAGCGCCGCCGCGTAGGCCTCTTCGCCGCGCGGCAGTCGGTTCCAACCCGCGTCCTGCGCCGCCCGAGGCAGCACCTCCTCCACCCACGCCAGCACCCGTTGGTACGAGGGCCGGATCTCGTCGGCCACCACGGCGCGCGCCTTCGCGAGCGCCGCGGCCTGCTCCTCCACCGAAAGCCCTTCGATCCCCTTCATCCGCTCCGAGAGCGTCGCGACCAGGGGATTGGACGCCGGCGCGTGGTCGAGGAACATCCGCAACTGGGTCTGCACCCGCTCCAGGATGAACTGCGGGGGCACGAAGCCGCGCCCGGTGGAACCACGCGCCAGCTCCAGTCCCTCCTCGAGCCGCGGAGCGAAGCGCTCGAGACGAGCGAGGTACCGGGTCACGTCGGAGGGTCGGCGCCAACTGGCGCGCTCGGTCAGCGACTCGACGAGCGCCACGTGCAACCCGCGCCGCTGCTCGAACAGCGAGAGATTCTGGTGATCGGCGAAGGCGGCGCCCTCCCCGACCCGCTCCAGCTGCCAGCGCAACATCGCGGCGGAAATCCGCTGCGACGGGGTCAGAGCAGCCTCCGGCCATTGGGGCAAACCGGCGAGGCCCTCCTGGGCGAGGCGCAGGCGGCGATCCCGCCGCGCTTGCAGCCCCTCACTCCAGAGCGCCCCGGCCTCTTCGTCATCGCCATTGCCGGCCGCCGCGTCCGCCGCGCCGGCGGGGTCCCGGATCCAGTCGGCGGACAGGCGGTTGACCCAGCCGTCAAAGCCTTCCGGTGCGGCGGGGCGCTGGGCCGCGGACAGCAGCGAGGGGAGGAGGCAAAGCAGGGCGAGGGTGAGGTAAGGCTTCATCCGGTGGCCCCGCTTGAAGCATAAATTCGGCTCCTCCCCAAGCCTGGGTCGCGCGGCTCACAGGTAAGGCAGGAACAGCCGGGCGAAGCCGTCACGAAGCTTCACCGGCAAGGAGCGGGCGGCCAATTCCTCCCGGGTGACCGCATGCGCGCGTTGCCGGCGGGCCTCGGCCGCACCGGCGAGCTTCGCGCCGAGTCCGGGATCGAAACCCTCGAGCACGAATTCGAAATTGAGCCGCAGGCTCCGGGCGTCCCAGTTGGCCGATCCGAGCAGGAACCACGCGTCGTCCACGACGAGCAGCTTGGTGTGGTCGAAGGGCTCCGGCTGCAGCCACACGCGGCAGCCACCCTCGAGGACCTGCCACAGGTTGGCCCGCACCGCCCAGTCCACGTGGGGAAGGTCTCCGCGGGCCGGCAGGATCACGTCGACCTCAACGCCGCGCAGCGCGGCGGCGTTCAGGGCCGCCAGGAGCGGGGCGTCGGGAAGGAAGTAGGGGGTGACGACGCGCACCCGGCGCTGCGCGGCGTTGAGGGCGCCCTGCAGCACCCAGCGGAGCCGATCGCCCCGCTCGTCCGGACCGGCCGCGATGCCGCGCAGGGGCGTCGTGCCGGAGGTGCGCGGAGCCGGAAACCACGCCTCCCCCCGGAGATTTTCGCCGGTCGCGAAATGCCAGTCGTCCGCGAACACCTCCGCCAACTGCGCGACCGCCGGACCGCGGATCCGGGAGTGCAGGTCGCCACCGGCGCGAACCGGATCGTCCGGCCGCCAGTAGCGCGCGTCGATGTTGAGGCCGCCGGTGAAACCGAGGGCTCCGTCCACGACCAGAATCTTGCGGTGGTTTCGCAGGTGGATCGCGCTCCAGCGCGCCGGGAGCAACGGGGGATTGAAGACGCCGACGGTCACGCCCGCGGCGCGGAGCGCCGGCGCGGCCCCGCCGCGGGTGAAGCGCACGTCGAAATCATCAATCAGCACCCGCACGGCCACGCCCCTCCGTCGGGCCCGGGCCAGCGCGGCGATGAACTCCCGCCCGATGCCCTCGCCGTCGAAGATGTACGACGCCAGCCCGATCGAGCGTTCCGCTCCCTCGATCGC
The DNA here is from genome assembly GCA_027485815.1 of Opitutaceae bacterium. Classification (GTDB taxonomy): domain Bacteria; phylum Verrucomicrobiota; class Verrucomicrobiia; order Opitutales; family Opitutaceae; genus ER46. The sequence continues at coordinate 55,478 of JAIXQE010000069.1, read as the reverse complement.
CGCCAGCATCGCCGGATAGGCCGCGGCGCCCCCGTCCAGCACCTCAAGGGAGTTTCCCGCGGTGAGCGGCCGTCCCGCCACCCGGTCGAGCAACCGCTGGAGTCCGTCCCACGGTGCGCCCTCCGGGAGGCGGGCGGGGTGGAGCGCCGCCGCCGCGGGGACGCCGTCGCGCCGCCGGTGCCGCCGGCGCAGCCGCCCCGCCCGACGCTCGACCCGGTTGATGCCGAGCAGGAGGTAGAGCAGGGGACCCGCCACGGGGAGAATCCAGATGAGGATGACCCAGATGGCGGAGGAACGAGGGTCACGCTTGTAGAGGAGCGCGTGCGCCGACGTCGCAAGGGCGATCGTCAGTAATGCGCCCGCCAGCCAGGCCTGCAGGGGCGCCGCCAATCCGCCCAGCGCGCAGAAGGTGAGGGTGGAAAGGGCGATCATCGGGGCTCCGGCGGCCTGACCGTGCGGCCGGCGCCCGCGGGAGTCAAAGGCGCCGTGCGCGCCCGGATTGCCGTTGACCCCCGGCGCTGGCGCCGGATTGATCGCTGCATGGTGCCGAGCGTGCTGATCGTCGACGACGAGAAACACACCCGCGAGGGCCTCCAGCAGGCGCTGGCGGAGGGTTACGACGTGACCGTCGCCGCCAACGCGGACGAGGCCTTCAACCTGCTCGACAGCCAGCCCTACGACGTCGTGCTCACGGACCTGCGGATGCCGGGCAAGTCCGGCCTCAAGGTCATCGACAAGGCCCTCTCCCTGCCCCAGCGCCCGGCGGTGCTGATGATGACCGCCTACGGCAACATCGAGACTGCCGTCGAGGCGATGAAGCGCGGGGCGGTCGATTTCCTGACCAAGCCGGTGAACATCGAGCGGCTGGAAGTCCTGATCCAGCGCGCCCTGAAGACGCGCACGCTGGAGGTGGAGGTTCGCCAGCTGCACGAGCGGCTCGACGATAAGTACAACTTCGAGGGAATCATCGGGGGTTCGGGCGCGCTGCGGGAGGTCATCGAGCGCGTCCGATTGGTCGCCCCTTCGCGCGCCACGATTTTGATCGAGGGCGAGTCCGGCACCGGCAAGGAGCTGATCGCGCAGGCCGTCCATCAGGTGAGTCCCCGGGCCCGCGGCGCCTTCGTGGCGGTGCACTGCGCGGCGCTCTCGGAGAATCTCCTCGAGAGCGAGTTGTTCGGCCACGAGCGCGGCGCGTTCACGGGCGCGACCGAGCGGCGGGTCGGGCGGTTCGAGTCCGCCGACGGCGGCACCCTCTTCCTGGATGAGATCGGCGAAATTTCCGCCTCCACCCAGGTCAAGCTCCTGCGTTTCCTGGAGACGAAGGCGATCGAGCGGGTCGGCGGCTCGAAGCCCCTCGAGCTCGACGTGCGGCTGGTGGCCGCGACCAATCGCGACCTCGAGGCGATGGTCCGGCAGGGTCGCTTCCGGGAGGACCTTTTCTTCCGCCTGAATGTGATCCGCATCCGGATGCCGCCGCTCCGGGAGCGGACGGATGACATCCCGCTGCTGCTCGCGCACTTCATCCGGCAGTTCTCCGCCGAGAACGGGGTGCCGCCCCTCACCGTGGAGCCGGGCGCCCTGCGCACGCTCCAGCGTTACCCGTGGCCGGGAAACATCCGCGAACTCCGCAATTTCTGCGAGAACGTCGTGGTGCTCCGCCGTGGGGGCAGCCTGACCGAGTACGACCTGGAGGCCCGGTTCCGCGGGGAGCCGGCGGCGTCGGGGTCTACCCCCGGCGCGCCCGGGGTGACGGGGATTGCCGCGCCCGTGCCGGCGCCGCCGGCCGCCCCCTCCCTGTCCGTGGAGGAAAACGAGAAACGGCTGCTCCGCGAGGCGCTGCTCAAGGCCCGCGGCAACCGCACGCGGGCCGCCGCGCTCCTCGGCCTCAGTCGGCGGACTCTCCACCGCAAGCTTGCGCAGTGGCCGGAGCTCGACGTGATCGACTAGGACCCGCGCCCGAACTCAGACCTGGTAGGCCTGCAGCGGCCGGGGATCGAGCACGCGGTCGGGGCCCAGCTGCCGCGTGAGCTGCTCAGCGAACCAAGCCCGCGCCGGCGGATCGCCGTGGGTGAGAACGATTTTACGCGCCTGCGTCTGCAGCACGAACTCAAGGAGTTCCTCGCGGTCCGCGTGGCCGCTGAGTTCGAAGCGCTCGACGTGGGCGCGCACCTTCGACTTCACGTTGGCCGCGGCGAAGAGGAAGTCCTCGCCGGGCTTCGCCGCAAGCAGCTGGCCGCCGGGCGTGTCGGGGTCGCAGTACCCCACGAAGCCGATGGTGTGCCGCGCCTGCCCGAGCATCCCCGAGGCGAGGACATAGCTCGGCGTCTTTTCGACCATCATCCCCGAGCTCACCACGTAGATGGAGCGGGGCGCCGGTTCCACGCCAGGTTTCAACTGCCGGGGCAGCGGCTTCACCTTCAGGTCCTTGAGGATGTTCCGGTTGAACTGCACGTGCTTGGTCTTCCGGGCGATCTCGTCGAAGTAGTCCGCGAGGTCCACGCCCAGCCCGCCGGTGTAAATCGTGCAGTCGGCGAGGCGGCCGAACTTGCGGGCATCGTGCAGGATCGCGAAGAGCTCCTGCATCCGGCCCAGCGCGAACACCGGGAGCAGCAACGAGCCCCCGCGGTGGAGGGTGTCGTTGGCCGTCGCAACCAGCCGGGCCACCTCGTGCACCCGCTCCTTGCCCGCCGGCCGCTCGGTCGCGCCGCGGGTGGTCTCGGTCACCACGGTGTCGAAATGGCCCGCCGGGAACTTCGCGCCGGCGAGCGTGCGCTGGTTCTCGAAGAGGACGTCCCCGGTGAAGAAGATGCTGCGGTGCTTGTGGTGCAGCTCCACCCCGGCGGCGCCGGCCACGTGGCCCGCGGGATGAAAGATGATCTCGACCTCGTCGCGGTTGCTCCGGAAACGCTTCGCGTGACCGTAGGGCAGGCCGGTCAGCCGGCGCGCGTGGCGGTCGATCTCATCGTGGGTGAACAGCGGGTAGTCCGGGATGTTCTCCTCCTCCTTCTGCCGGAGCATCACGTTGGCGGAGTTGTGGAGCATCCGCTCGATCAGCATCCGGCTGGAGGTCGTCATCACCACCGGCGCCTGGCGCTGCTCGCGGAGCAGCACCGGAAGGCTGCCGATGTGGTCGAGGTGGCAGTGGGTGATGATGATGAGATCCAGCTCGATCCCGCGCAGCGGCGAGAAGTCCGGGGTCGCCTTCCGGCCCACCGCCTTGGGGTTCAGCCCGCAGTCGATCAGGATCTTCAGGTCGCCGAGCTGGACGAACAACGCGTTGGCGCCGATGCCGCCCTCGCGGTTCAGGTCAATGAGCTTCATTTTGGGCCAGCAGAAGGCAATCGGCCGGCGGAAACGAGAACGAAACGCGTCCGCCCCGCATTTCGCGCTCCGCGGCGTCAGCCGGCCGGCTCGTTCTTCCCGGACGGCACCTTGAGGTCGAACGGCGCGAGCAGCACGCACACGCGGTTCCCGCGGTCGTCGAGCCCGTAAAAGCTTCCGTGCACGCGGGCGTCCGCGCCCGTCACGTGGAAGCTATTGTAGGAGAATTGCTCGCCCGGGGCGAGCCGCGGGGTCTCGCCGACGATGCGGTCCCCCTCAATCACCGCGCGGGTGCCGTCCGCGTTCTCGATCACCCATTTGCGCCCGAGCAGCGTCACCGTGCGCTCCGAGGCGTTCCGGATGGTCACGAAGTAGACGAAGGCGTGCGGCTTGTCCGCGGGCAGACTCACCCCGCCATGGTGGTGGCACAGGCGGTCGAGGTGGGCGCTGAGCCCGGGAAGTTCTCGCGGCGGGGACACGAGCCAATCAATGGACGCCCGCGCCCCGCGTCGCAAGCGGCCGCATGGCTTTCACGCTTGCTGCGCGCGGGAGGGCCGGGAAAGAACTGCCGCGCATGGCTAAACTCGCGCTCCTTTCCGTCTCCGACAAACGCGGGCTGGTCGCCTTCGCCCGCGAACTCGCGGACCGGCACGGCTTCACCCTGCTGTCGACCGGCGGCACCGCCCGGCTCCTCGCGGAGGCCGGCCTGCCGGTCACCGAGGTCGGCCGGCACACCGGCTTCCCGGAGATCATGGAGGGGCGCGTGAAGACGCTGCACCCCAAGGTGCACGGCGGCCTGCTCTGCCGGCGCGACAAGGCGGAGCACCTCGCGCAGGCCGCGGCCAACGGCATCGACCTCATCGACCTCGTGGTGGTGAACCTGTACCCCTTCGAGCAGACGGTGGCCAAGCCGGACGTCGCCTTCGAGGAGGCGATCGAGAATATCGACATCGGGGGGCCCTCGATGCTGCGCAGCGCCGCCAAGAATCACGAGAGCGTCACGGTGGTCTGCGATCCCGACGACTACGCGCCGGTGCTGGCCGCGCTGGCGGCGGAAGCTTCGGCCCCGGAGGAGCTGGCCCGGTTGCGCCGCACGCTGGCGCGCAAGGTCTTCCAGCGGACGGCCGCCTACGATGCCGCGATCGCCCGTTACCTCGAAAGCCAGGCGGAGGCCCCGGATCTGGATGCGCTGGCCGGCTTCCCCGCCCGGCTCACGCTCTCCTGGCCGCGCGCCCAGACGCTGCGCTACGGGGAAAACCCGCACCAGCGGGCCGCCCTCTACGGCTCCTTCCACGAGCACTTCCAGCAGCTGCAGGGGAAGGAACTTTCCTACAACAACCTTCTGGACATCACCGCGGCGACGCAGCTGATCGGGGAATTCACCCGGCCCACGGTCGCGATCCTCAAGCACACCAATCCGTGCGGCGTCGCCAGCGCGGATTCGCTCGTGGCCGCCTGGGAGCAGGCGTACGCGACCGACCGGCAGGCGCCCTTCGGGGGGATCGTCATCGTGAACCAGACCCTCGACGGCGCCCTCGCCGGGGCGATCGCCGAGATCTTCACGGAGGTGATCATCGCGCCGCGCTTCAGCGAGGAGGCCCTCGCGATCCTCGGGCGGAAGAAGAACCTGCGCCTGATGGTCGCCAGGGAGGGGCTCCAGGCGGACGCCCTGCAGGAGGTGCGCTCCGTGATCGGCGGCGTGCTGCTGCAGGACACGAACCGCACCTTGGGCAAGGTGGAAGAGTTCAAGGTCGTGACCCGCCGCGCGCCCTCGCCCGTGGAGATGGCGTCGCTGCTCTTCGCCTGGAAGGTGTGCAAGCACGTGAAGTCCAACGCGATCGTCTACTGCCAGGGCGAGCGCACGCTGGGCGTGGGGGCCGGGCAGATGGCCCGCGTCGACAGTTCCCGCATCGCGGTGTGGAAGGCGGGCGAGGCCGGGCTTTCGCTGCAGGGCTCCGTGGTCGCCAGCGAGGCGCTCTTCCCGTTCCCCGATGGCCTGCTCGCGGCCGCCGACGCCGGCGCCACCGCGGCCATCCAGCCGGGGGGCGCGCTGCGGGACGCCGAGGTCATCGCGGCCGCCGACGCGCGCGGGATGGCGATGGTGTTCACCGGGTGCCGGCACTTTAAGCACTGAGTCCGCCGCACCGCCCTTCGGGCTCCCGTTCTTGCCTCCCGCGGGAACCTGCCCACCGTCCCCGCTCCGCGAAACCCTTCCCCCCATGTTCGATCCCGTCGCCAAACTGCAGGAATTCATCCGCCATCCGAGCGTCTCCGCCGACTCCCGCTTCCGCGCCGGGATGCAGGGCGCGCAGGAGTTCATCGCCGGCCTGCTCGGCTCCATCGGCTTCGAGGTGGAGGTGGTCCGCACCGACCTCCATCCCATCGTGCTGGCCCACCGCGGCGGCGATCCCCGGTGGCCCCACGTCGTGATCTATGGCCACTACGACGTGCAGCCCGCGGATCCGCTCGAGCTCTGGCGGACGCCCGCCTTCGAGCCCACGATCATCGGCAACCGGATCTACGGCCGCGGGGCCGCGGACAACAAGGGCCCGCTCCTGACGAACGTCGCTGCCGTCGCCCAGGCGCTCGAGGCGGATCCCGGGCTCCCGCTCCGCATCACCTTCCTGATCGAGGGCGAGGAGGAGATGGGCAGCCCCAGCTTCCCGAAGTTCCTCGAGCGCTACGCCGACCGCCTGCGGCAGGCGGACTTCGTGTTCCTTTCCGACACGGCGCTGCCCACCCCCGACCAGGTGGTCCTCACCTGCGGCCTGCGCGGGCTCGCGCTCCTCGACGTCCACCTCACCGGCGCCAAGGGCGACCTGCATTCGGGTCTGCACGGCGGGGTGCTGCGCAACCCGATCCAGGCGCTCGCCGAGGTCCTCGCGTCGCTGCACACCCCCGAGGGGCGCGTCAACGTCCCGGGGTTCTACGACGACGTCCTCGACGTCCACCCCTGGGAGCGGGAGGAACTGCGCCGCCTCGGCACGGACGAGCGCGCCTACGCCGAGTTCCTCGGCATCGACACCTTCTACACCACCCCGGGATTCAATCCGTTCGAGTCGTCGCGGTTTCAGCCCACGCTTGAGTTCAACGGCATCGGCGGTGGCTACCAGGGCGAGGGGACCAAGACGGTGATCCCCAGCAAGGCGTTCGCCAAGATCAGCTGCCGGCTCGTGCCCAACCAGCGCCCGGAGCAGATCAAGCGCCTCGTGATGGACACGATCCGCGCGCGCGTGCCCAAGGGCATCAAGCTCGAGTTCGTCGATCAGCACCAGGGCGACCCCTACGTGGTCGTGCCGCCCGGCCGCTCCAACACGCCCCCGGACCAGTCGCCGGTGCTCGCGCGCGCCTTCCAGGCCACGGAACAGGCGGTGCGCGAGGTCTGGGGACGCGCCCCGCTTTATCTCCGCGAGGGCGGCAGCGTGCCGATCATCTCGGACATCAAGCGGGTCACGGGCCTCGATTCGGTGATGATGGGTCTGTTCCTGCCGGAGGACAACCTCCACGCCCCGAACGAGAGCTTCAACCTCGACGTGATGCGCAAGGGGACCGAGACGACCCGGCGGATGCTCCGGGCGCTGGCGGGCCGGGCGTGAGTGCCGCCTAGCCGGCGAGGCGGAAGAGCCGGCGGGCGTTCTCGTAACGGATCTTCCGCTCGATCGCGGCGGAAGGGGCGAGGGCCTTGACCTGGGCCAGTTGCCGCGCGCCGGAACACTGTACGGGCACCGCGTTCACATCGGTGCAATCGCTGCCGTAGAGCAGCTTGTCCTGGTGCCGGTCCAGGAACGCCCGCCCGTGCTCGGGGTCACGGGCGAAGGCGTTCAGGCCCGAGCCGGCGGAGAGGTCGCCGAAGAGATTGGGGTAGTCCCGCAGGTAGCGGTCCGTGAGCCCGCCCGGCTTCACCTTGCCGCGGGGGTAGAGGTTGCGCGGGTCATCCACGTTGCCCGCGTCGATGTTCGCCCACCACGTCTGCGCGTGACCGATGAAGTTCGTGCGCGGGTGCTGCTCCAGCATCCGGTGGAAGCGGTCGAAGCCGTGGTTGTAGCTGCCGGTCTGCCAATGGAGCAAAATCGGCACCCCGAAGTCGGCCGCCAGCGCGTAGAGCCGGCGCATCGCCGGCGAATCGCACTCCACCCCGAACTTCTGCTCGCCGATGATCAACGCGCCGAGCTTGAGGTACCGCTCGATCACCGCCGGCGCATCGTCGAGGTCACTCACCTCGTTGGCCCCGAAGAAGAACTCACCCGGATGCCGCCGGGCGACCGCCAGGCAGTCGTCGTTGCCCGTGCAGGTGCTGTCGAGGCCGTTGGCCCGCCCCTGGTGGGTGGAGGCGCGCGCCACCGGACGGCCCGAGGGCAGGAGGATCGTCTGCGTCGCCCCCAGGGCGCGCTGGTGGCCGACGAGGTCCCCGTCCTGCCTCGGCCGCGGCAGCACGGGAGCGTAGGTAACCTTGTCCCGCCCGCCGCCGTAGTTGGTGTGCTGGTGGATGTCCACCAGCGGGAGCGCGGGAGCCTCGGCCGCGCAGGCTAAGGAGCCCGCAACGACGGCGGAAGCCGCGCCGGCGAGGAAATCCCGGCGGGAAAGCGGGAGCGAAAGGGTAGGGCGCATCCCCGCGTTTTCTCCCCGACGACCCCGGGGGGGCAAGGTCGTTCCGACGAGCCCGGGATTGCATCCCGCGCGGCAGACGCCGTACACCTCTTCCGCTTACCCATATGAGACCCCCGCTCCCCCTCCTCCTCGCGGTGCTGGCGCTGGCCGCGCCCGCCGTCCAGGCCCAACTGCGACTCCCCGCGATCATCAGCGACGGGATGGTCCTGCAACAGCGGCAGGCGAATCCGATCTGGGGCTGGGACACCCCCGGCACCGCCGTGACGGTCACCTTCGCCGGGCAGACTCACCGCGCCACGGCGGGAGCGGACGGTCGTTGGACCGTCCGCCTCGCGCCGTTGGACGCCAGCGCGGAGAACCGCGCGCTGAACATCGCCGGCTCCAGCCAGCGGACGCTCAAGGACGTGCTGGTGGGTGAGGTCTGGATGTGCTCCGGGCAGTCCAACATGCAGTGGTCCCTCTCGCAGTCGTACCACGGTGACCTCGAGGCGCTGGCGACCGACCTTCCCCTGGTGCGCCTGATCTCCGTGCCCCAAGTTGGCACGCAGGAACTGCGGTCGGACTTCAAGGGCCAGTGGGAGGCCGCGTCCCCTGCGAGCACGCCTTCCTTCAGCGCGGTCGGACTGCTCTTCGGGCGCTACTTGCATCAGGTTCTCAAGGTCCCGGTCGGGCTGATCGACAACGCATGGGGAGGCTCCGCCGCCGAGGCGTGGGTCCGCCGCTCCACGATCGAATCCGATCCCCGCTTTGCCGCGCTGATGGAGTCGACCCGCAAGCGCGAGGGGGAACTGCTGTCGCCGCAGGGCCGCGCGGCGTTCGAGGCCTCGCTGCAGAAGCATCGGGAGGACAGCGCGAAGGCCAAGGCCGCCAAGAAGGCCGCGCCCCGCGCGCCCCAGGATTGGCTCACCGGGAACGCCCGTCCGGGCAACATCTTCGCGGGCGTCGTGCACCCCACGCTCGGCTACGGCATGAAGGGCGTCATCTGGTATCAGGGTGAATCCAACGCCGGTCGCGCGCACGAGTACGCCACGTTGTTCCCCTTCATGGTCGAGCAGTGGCGCAAGGAATGGGGCCAGGGTGATTTCCCGTTCTACTGGGTCCAACTGGCCGACTACCGCGAGGAGAAGCCCCGGCCGGGGGAAAGCGACTGGGCGGAGCTGCGCGAGGCCCAGACCAAGGCCCAGCGACTGCCTCACACCGGCCAGGCCGTGATCATCGACGTGGGCGAGGGGCGCGACATCCATCCCCGGAACAAGCAGGAGGTCGCGGTGCGGCTCGCCCGGATCGCCCTCGCGCGGGACTACGGGCGGCCGCTGCCTCACCGGAGCCCGGAGTTCCGCGCCGCGCAGTTCGAGGGCGGCAAGGCGGTCGTGACGCTGGACACCTTCGGCAGCTCGCTGCGCGCGTTCGACGTCGCGGAGGTCCGCGGGTTCGCCCTCTGCGGCGAGGATCGCGTCTGGCACTGGGCCACCGGCCGGATTCTCGGCTCTGATCGGGTCGAGGTTTCGAGCGCCCAGGTGCCCGCCCCGGTCGCGGTACGCTACGCGTGGGCGGACAATCCGGTTTGCAACCTGTATTCGGCCGACGGCCTGCCCGCGACGCCGTTCCGCTCGGATGATTTCCCGCTCACCACGGCACCGAAGCCCGCCGCCAAGTAAGCGCCCATGAAGCCCGGGATCGAGGTCCTGCTGGAGTCCCGCCTCGATCTCCTGCGGGGCCGCCGGGTGGGGTTGGTCACCAACCCCACCGCGGTTGACTCGCGCCTGCGCTCCTCCGCTGAACTCCTGCGCGCGCACCCGGAGGTGGACCTCGTCGCGCTCTACGGCCCGGAACACGGGGTGCGCGGGGACGCCCAGGCCGGGGAGTACGTGCCGTTCTACCGCGATCCGCACCTCGGTCTGCCCGTGTTCAGCCTCTACGGCGAAACCCAGCGGCCGCCCGCCGACATGCTCACCCGCATTGACGCCTACATGCGGGAGTACGACACCCGCCACGAGGGCAAGACGGTTGAGCCCCGGATGCTGGAGTCGATCGAGGTGATGGTCTTCGACCTGCAGGACGTTGGCACCCGGGTGTATACCTACGTCGCGACGATGGCCTACGCGATGCAGGCCGCCGCGGAGGCGGGCATCCCGTTTGTGGTGCTCGACCGGCCGAACCCGATCACCGGCACCGCGATGGAGGGACCGGTCCTCCGTTTCCCGGAATACAGCTCCTTCATCGGCCTTTATCCCGTGCCGCTGCGCCACGGCATGACCGCCGGTGAACTCGCCCGCCTCTTCAACGCGCGCTTCCTCCCGCGGCCGGCGGACCTCACGGTGGTGGCGATGGAAGGTTGGCGGCGTGGGGACTGGTTCGAGTCCACCGGCCTCCCGTGGGTCCTGCCCTCGCCAAACCTGCCCTCGGTGGACGCCGCCGTGGTTTATCCCGGCCAGGTGATGCTGGAGGGCACCAACCTCTCCGAGGGGCGCGGCACGACGCGCCCGTTCGAGCTGTGCGGGGCGCCGTGGGTGGACGGTCACGTGCTGGCCCGCGATCTGAACACCCTCGAACTGCCCGGGGTGCGGTTCCGCGAGGCGTGGTTCACGCCCACCTTTTCCAAGTTCGCTGGCCAGCGTTGCGGGGGCGTCCAGTTGCACGTGCGCGACCGCGAGGCCTTCCGCCCCGTCCTGACCACCATCGCGCTGCTCGCGGAAGTGCGGCGGAGCAGCGGGGGACAGCTGGAATTCCACGCGGATTACTTCGATCACGTCCTGGGGCACCCGCGGGTCCGCGAGGGCCTGGCGGCGGACGTGCCCGCGGCCGCTCTCGCGGCGGAGTGGACGCCGGAGCTGCGTGCCTTCGCCGCGCTGCGCGCGGAATTCCTGCTCTACGGTTCCTGAAGTTCGGTGCGGCTCAGTAGCGGGCGAGGGAGGGATCGACCTCCGCGGCCCAGGCGTCGATACCGCCGGCGATGTTGCTCACGCCGGTGAAGCCCTGCTGCCGGAGGTAGCGGGTCACGTGCAGGCTGCGGCTGCCGTGATGGCACAGGATCAGCAGGTGCTGGTCGCGCGGCAGTTCTCCGAGGTGCTCGGGGATGCGCCGCATCGGGATGTGCTCGGCGCCGTCGAGCTGGCAGATCGCCAGCTCGTGGGGTTCGCGCACATCGATGATGCGGACGCGGGCCGGGTCTTGGCGGAGCAGGTCGCGCGCGGCCGTGACGGAGAGTTCGAGGGGGAAGGACTCGGGCATGACGGAAGCGGGGAAGGGGACCGCACAGGCCGGCGCGTAACGCTCCGGCTGCAGGCTGCGGATGACGGGCGCATCGCCGCAAACCGCGCAGGCGGCGTCCCGTGCGAGCGACAGGATCTGGAAGCGCTGGGCGAGGGCATCGTAGGCCAGAAGTCGGCGGCGCAACGGCTCTCCGGCTCCAGTCACGAGCTTGATCGCCTCCAGCGCCTGCAGGCTGCCGATGACCCCGCAGAGCGCCCCCAGAACTCCCGCCTCGCCGCAGGAGGGCACCGCGCCCGCCGGCGGCGGTTCCGGGAACAGGCAGCGGTAACAGGGACCTCCCCGCGCCGGATCAAAGACGCTCAGCTGCCCATCGAAACGGAACACATTCCCGTGGACCAGCGGCCGGCCCGTAAGCACGGCCGCGTCGTTGTTCAGGTAGCGGCTGGCGAAGGTGTCCGTTCCGTCCACGATCACGTCGTAGGCGGAAAACAGGGTGCGCGCGTTTCCCGGCTGAACGCCTTCCGGGTGGGCGTTGAACCGGATGCCTGGGTTGACGGTCCGCAGCCGCCGGAGCGCAGACTCAACCTTGGGAACGCCAACGTCCGCATCGTCGTGGAGGAGCTGGCGCTGGAGATTATGGCGCTCCACCCGGTCGAAGTCGGCGATCCCGAGCGTGCCGACCCCCGCGGCGGCGAGGTAAAGCGCGGCCGGGCTGCCGAGGCCGCCGGCCCCCACCACCAAAATTCGGGCCGCCGAGAGCTTGCGCTGCCCCTCGAGGCCGATCTCGGCCAGCGACAAGTGCCGCCCGTACCGAGCGAGATCGGCTGGGGAGAGCTCGGGCGGCGGTGTCATCCGCGCAACGCAAGGGTGATGCGCCCGCGCCGCAAATGAAATTGCGCCGCCGCGGCGCCGGCGCCGGAATCCGGGCGATGCGCTTCCTCGGGATTGACTATGGGACCCGCCGGATCGGCCTCAGCTACGGGGACGAGCTGGGGGTCGCGACGCCGTTGCCGGCCCTCGTCGACGCGGATCCCGCGCGGCGCTGGGACGCGCTGCTGGCGCTGGCCCGCCAACGCCGGATTCAGGAGCTCGTCGTCGGCCATCCGCTGAACATGGACGACTCCGCGGGGCCGAAGGCCAAGGAGGCCGAAGCCTTCGCCGCCCGGCTGGCCGCTGAGCTCGGCTGCCCGGTTCACCTGGTTGACGAGCGTCTGACCAGCCACGAGGCCGAGGCTTCCCTGCCGGCTTCCCGCCGGCGGGCGGTGCGGGCCAGCGGCATCATTGATTCGCGGGCGGCCACGCTGATCCTGCAGGATTACCTCGAGCAGAGGTTTCCGCCGCCGCTGGCCGACCAGGGGGAGGAAGCGTGAGCACACGCTGGCAGGCGGTCTGCGCGTACGACGGCGGCCCCTTTTCCGGGTGGCAGAGCCAGGCCGGGGGCAAAGCGATCCAGGACGTGATCGAGGCCCGGCTGGCCGCGGTGTTCAAGGGGCCCATCCGGATCCACGGTAGCGGCCGGACCGACGCGGGGGTCCACGCCCGCGGCCAGGTGTTTCATTTCGACGCGGACTGGCCCCACGGCCGCGCGCGCCTGCTGGCGGCGCTCCGCAGCGAGTTGCCGCCTGCGATCCAGATCCGCTCCGTCCGTCCGGCCGCCCCGGACTTCCACGCCCGGTTCTCGGTTCGCGCCAAGCGCTACGTGTACCACTTGCACCTCGGCGATGCCGACCCCTTCTCGCGTCCGTTCTGCTGGCCGCTCTTCCGGCCGCTGGACCTCGAGGCGATGCGGACCGCGGCGTTACTGCTGCGCGGGCGCCACGACTTCCGCGCCTTCACCGCGCTCAACGGCCCGGCACGCGAGGACACGGTGCGCGAGCTGACGCGGCTGGACGTGCGGCGGCGCGGGCGGCGAGTGCAACTCGTCGCCGAGGCGCCGGGGTTCCTCTACAAGATGGTACGGAGCCTCACCGGGGTCCTGGTGGCCGTCGGGGAGGGGAGGCTGACCGTCGCCGCCGTGGGCGAAATGCTGGCCACCGGGCGGCGCACCCCCGCCGTCCAGACGGCGCCGCCGCAGGGCCTCTTCCTCGAGCGCGTATGGTACTGAGCGTGCTCGCGCCCGGCGTCCAAAGGTGGGGACGCCGGCTCGCCGCGGTCGTTTTCCCCCCGGGTTGCATCCATTGCGGCGGGGTCGTGGAACCGGCGGAGACGCCGGCCGGCTTCCGCCACCTCTGCCTCGCTTGCCAGGCCGCCATCACGTGGGTCCGCCCGCCCCACTGCGCGGTGTGCGGACACCCCTTCCATGGGGTCGTGAACGGAGAGCGGGATTGCCCCCGCTGCACCGGCCTCGTTCCGGCCTACGGGGAAGCGCGCACCGCGAGCCTGTTCGCGGGGCCCGTACGGGCCCTAGTGATCGAACTGAAGTACCACCACGGACTGCACCTGCTGGCGGATTGCGCCGCCCTCTTCGGCGGCTCCCCCCACCTGCTGGAACACGTGCGTGGGGCGCGGCTCGTGCCGGTGCCCCTCCATCCGCGCAAGCGGCGCGAACGCGGCTACAACCAATCCGCGCTGCTCGCCGCCGAACTGGCCCGGGTGGCCGGCGGGGAAACCCGCGTCGAATGCCTGCTCGTCCGCCGCCTCGACACCGCGACCCAGACCGCCTTCGACCGGGAACGCCGGCGGGCCAACCTGCAGAATGCCTTTGCACTCGCCCCCGGGGTCCCGCTACGGTCCGCGGCCCGATATGTCCTGGTCGACGACGTCTTTACCACCGGCTCCACGGTCAACGCCTGCGCCCGCGCGCTCCGCGACGCCGGAGCGGAACAGATAGACGTGGCCACCCTCGCCCACGGCTGAACCCCCTGCCCATGCACTTCGACAAACCGACGTACACCGTGCGGAAGGTCCGGAAGAAGGACATCCCGAAGGGTCTCTACACCAAGGACCCGAGTTCCGGGGACATCCTCTTCAACAAGGAGTTGGAGGACAACCAGATGGTGTCGCCCAAGAGCGGCCATCACTTCCCGCTCGGCGCCCGCGCGCGGATCACGCACCTCTTCGATCCGGATACGTTCGTTGAATGCGACGGCGGGATCCGGTCCAGCGATCCCCTCAAGTTCGTCGACTCGCAGCCGTATCCGGACCGCATCCGGCGCTACGAGAAGGAGAGCGGCCTGACCGAGGCCGTCGTGAGCGGCACGGGCCGCATCCACGGACTCGAAGTGGCGGTTGCGGTGATGGACTTCCGCTTCTGTGGCGGGGCGATGGGCGCGGCCGCCGGGGAGAAGATCACGCGGGCGATCGAACTCGCCCGGACGCGCGGGCTCCCGTGCATCATCTTCAGCGCGTCCGGGGGGGCCCGGATGCAGGAGGGGATTTATTCCCTGATGCAGATGGCCAAGACCAGCGCCGCCCTCGGTCGGCTCGCCGAGTCCGGCCTGCCCTTCATCTCCGTGTTGACGCATCCGACGATGGGCGGTGTCACCGCCAGCTTCGCCACCCTCGGCGACGTGATCCTCGCCGAGCCCGGGGCGCTGGTGGGATTCGCCGGGGCCCGGGTGATCAAGGACACCACCAAGCAGACGCTCCCCGCGGGTTTCCAGACGGCGGAATTCCTGCTCAAGCACGGGCTGATCGATCAGATCGTGCCCCGCCTTGAACTGCGCGGCCGGCTCCATTCGCTGCTCACGGCCCTGCACGCCCGCCGGCGGCCCACGGTGCGGTGAACCCCGGCTACGCGGAGGTCGCCGCCCGTCTCTTCGCACGGCGCGCCGAAGGCCCCCGCTTCGGGATCGACCGGATGCGGCTGCTGGCGGCCGCCCTGGGACATCCGGAGCGCGCCGTGCCCTGCCTGCACGTCGCCGGCACGAACGGCAAGGGCTCCGTCTCCGCGATGCTCGACGCGATCCTGCGGGCGGCCGGCTGGCGCACCGGGCTCTACACCTCGCCCCACCTGGTTCACCTCGGGGAGCGGGTGCAGGTGGACCGTCACCCGCTTTCGGAGGCGGAGATCGCGGCCTATGCCGCGGAACTGGAGCCGATCGCCGATCGCCTCGCGGCCACGGACCGGGCGGACGCGCCGGCCTTCTTCGAATTGATGACGGCGATGGCCTTCCTCCAGTTCGCCCGGCAGGCCTGCGACGTCTCCGTGATCGAGGTCGGCCTCGGAGGCCGTCTCGATGCGACCTCGATCGTCCACCCGGAGGTCGCCGTCATCACCTCGATCGCGATGGATCACTGCGAGATCCTGGGCGACACGCTCGGGCGGATCGCGGCCGAGAAGGCGGGCATCATCAAGCCCGGTCGGCCCCTGGTGGTCGGACGCGTGCCCCCGGAAGCCGAGGAAGTGATCGCGCGCATCGCCGCGGAAAGGGGGGCGCCCGTGCGCTGGGTGCGCCGGGTTTACGGGGAGGACCTCGCGGATTATCCGCGGACGAGCCTCGAGGGAGATTATCAACGATGGAACGCCGCGACGGCCACCCTTGCCGCCGAGGCGCTCGATGCCCGCTGGCGCCTCTCCCCGGCCGTTATCCGCGCAGGGCTGAACGCGGTGGACTGGCCGGGACGCTGGCAGCGGACCCGGGCAGGCGAGCGGCTCCTCATCCTCGACTCCTCCCACAATCCCGAGGGGGCGGCAGTGCTGTCCTCCAACCTCGCGCGCTTGGTCCGGGAAACGGGTCGGCGCCCCCTGGTGATCACGGGCATCCTGGGGGCCGTCCGCGCTCGGCCGCTCCTCGCCGCGATTGCCGAACACGCGGCGGAGATCGTGCTCGTCCCACCGGATCAGCCCCGCGCCTGCTCGGTGGAGGAATTGCGCGGCCTCATTCCGGCCTCCTTCGCCGGCCCCATTCGCGCCGGCCGCGTCGACGCGCTGTTCCCCGCGCCCGGGAGGTGCGCCGCGGGTCCGCCAGACGGGGTCGTGGTGGTCACCGGTTCGCTCTACCTGCTCGGCGAGGTCCTGACCCGCTTCCGGGCGGGGGACGGTGGCGTCTGAATCCACGCTCGATTCCGCGCCTCGTCGCCGCATAACGCTCCGGGATGCGTTTTCCCCCGCTCCTCGCGCTCGTTTTCGTGGCCCTGTCGGTGGCGCGCCTGTCAGGGGCGCTGCCGGTGCCGATCGCCCCGGTCGAGGGCCGGGGCGGGATGGTCGTGGCCGGGCATCCCGAGGCCGCGGAAGTCGGCTTGGCGGTCCTCCGGGCCGGCGGCAACGCGATCGACGCGGCGGTGGCCACCTCCCTCGCGGTCGGAGTGGCCGAGCCCTACGGCTCTGGCCTCGGGGGCAAACTGATGTTCCTGTATCACGAGGCGCGCACGGGCCGCACCTACGCGATCGACGCGATGGACGCCGCTGGGGCGGTCGACGTGGCCGCTTACCTCAAGCGTCCCGCCACGGCGCGCAGCTACGGCTACGCGGAGGTCTGCGTACCGGGGCTCGCCGCGGGGCTGTGGACCGCGCATCAGCGCTGGGGCCGGCTCCCGTGGGCGGCGACGATCGATCCCGCGATCCGGCTGGCACGGACCGGCTTCGAGGTGTTGCCCAAGACCCGCGAGCAATTCCAGGAGCAGGAGCGCAAGCTGCGCCGGGGCGACACGGAGATCGCCCGGCTCTACCTGCCCGGCGGCCACCTGCCCGCCGTCGGCAGCCGCCTGCCCAACGAGGATCTCGCCCGGACGATGGAGCGCTTGGCTCGCCACGGCCGTGACGGGTTCTATCGGGGCAGCGTGGCCGAAGCGCTGGTCGTTGCGGCCAAGGCTGGCGGCGGCTGGCTCACGGCGGAGGACCTCGCCGGTTACGAGGCCCGGGTGGTCGAGCCGCTTTCGGTGACAGTCCGCGGCTACACGCTCTTGGCGGCTCCACCGCCGACCAGCGGAGCCACGCTTTTCCTGCCGATCCTGAAGGCCCTGGAGCCGGGTGGGTTGGCGCCCGCCCCTTTGCGCTCCAGCGAGAACATCGACGTTCTCGGACGCCTCTGGCGCGCCGCCCTGCCCGACGTCCTCCGCACGGTCGGGGACGTGCCTGCTTCCCGCTTCCAAGTGGAGCGCCTGCTCGCGCCGGATGCGATCGAGGGCCTCCGGGGACGCGCCCAGCCCGCGCCTGCCAAACCCGCCCGCAAGGTGGCCCGGGCTACCACCCGGCAGGAGGACTTTCCGTTCGCCGAAAGCGCCCACGCGGCGACCACCCACTTCCTCGTCGCGGACCGGGAGGGCAACGTCGTCTGCGCGACCCAGTCCCAAAGCCTGCACTTCGGCGCCGGCGTCGTTCCGCCCGGCACCGGCGTGGTGATGAACAATTCGATGAGCAACTTCGCGACCACGGACGCGCGCAGCCCGAACTACGTGGCCCCCGGCCGCCGCTCCCGCAGCACGATCGGACCAACGATCGCGGTCCGCGATGGACGTGTCGCGTTCGCGGTCGGGTTGCCCGGCTCCGCCCGCATTCCGACCGGACTACTTCAGGTGCTGGCCGACCACGTGCTCCTCGGACGTCCGTTGGAAGAGGCGATCGGCGACACCCGTTTCCACTTCCAATCCGCGGAGGGCGACGGGCCGGATCAGGTCGAGGCGGAGGCCTCCTTGCCGGAAGGCGTTGCCGAGCGACTCCGGGCACTCGGCTGGAAGGTGGTTTCCCGCGAGCCCGCCGGCACGGGCAAGTATTTCGGCGGCGTCAACGCGATCGAGGTGCGTCCGGACGGCACCCTGCGCGGTTTGGCCGATCCGCGGCGCACAAACGCGGCGCGCGGCTTCTGAGCGCGGACAAAAGCCTTGCCAACCCCGGGGTGACTCCCTGTGTTTGAACGCTTTCCATGCAAAAGACCAAGAAGTCCGTTGCCAAGCGGTTCAAACTCACCGCCCGCGGCAAGCTCGTGCGCCGCACGCCTGGCTTCCGTCACTTGCTTGGCTCGAAGAGCACGAAGCAGAAGCGTCGTGCGACCCGGGACAAGCTGGTGGCCGACGGCCATGCCGAGGCGCTCAAGCGCGCCCTCCCGTTCGGTCTCTGAACGGATCGTAACCCATCCCATCAACCGCTCCCGGGGGTGATTCTCCCAGCCGACCTTCGGGCGCCCAAATAAAAGGAATCCACCAACATGGCTCGTGCAACTAATGGTCCCGCGTCGCGCAAGCGGCGCAAGAAGGTGCTGAAGTACGCCAAGGGCTACTTCGGCAATAAATCGAAGCTGTTCCGCTACGCTAAGGAAGCTGTCCAGCACGCTTGGCAATACGCCTACGCCGCCCGCCGCAAAAAGAAGGGCGACTTCCGCGGTCTCTGGATCGTGCGCCTCAACGCGGCGTGCCGCAACGCCGGCATCAGCTACAGCCGCTTCATCGAGGGGCTCAAGGCCGCCAACATCGGCCTCGACCGCAAGGTCCTGAGCGACCTCGCGATCCGCGATGAAGTCGCCTTCAACGCCTTGGTCCGCCAGGCGCAGGAGGCACTCAAGGCCAAGGCCGCGGTGGCCAAGACCGCCTGAGGCGGCCCCGGGGATCCCCGGGCTTCCCTCACCCGCTGAAGGACGGGTTCCGCGCCCGCGGGACCCGTCCTTTTTGTTTTCCGTTCCCGTCCGCCGCAGGCTTCCCTCCAACCGGCGCATCCGCCACGCTCCCGTTCCCGACCTCACCGTATGCAAGCGCAACTCCAAGCCGTCCTCGCGAAGGCCGCCGCCGAGCTCCCCGCCGTTCTCCTCCGGCCCGAGCTAGAGGCAGCCAAGGCCCGCTATGTCGGTCCCAATGGGGAGTTCACCGCCCTGATGAAGCAGATGGGCGCGGTGCCCAAGGAGGAGCGTCCCGCGGTGGGTAAGCTTATCAACGAGGCCAAGGGGCGCCTGCAGGTCCTGCTCGACGAGGCCCTCGCCCGCATCGCCGCCGCCGAACTTGCCGCCCAACTCGGGCCCACGATCGATCCGACCCTGCCGTCCCCTGATCCCGGTCCCGGCACCCGGCACCCGCTCACCCTCGTCCGCGAGGAGATGTGCCGCATCCTCCGCAAGGTGGGCTTCTCGGTCGCCGACGGCCCCGAGGTGGAGAGCGAGTACTACTGTTTCGATGCACTCAGCACCCCGGCGGACCATCCCGCTCGCGACGAGAAGGACACGTTCTACCTCCCCGCGGACGCGCGCTTCGGCAACGTCAGCAAGAAGGACCCGGCCGAGCGCTACCTCCTCCGCACGCACACCTCATCGGTTCAGATCCGCACGATGCTGCGCGGCGAGCCGCCGATCCGCATCGTCTCCCCGGGGCGCGTGTACCGGCGGGACACGACCGACGCCACCCACAGCGCGAATTTTCACCAGCTGGAGTGTCTTTATGTGGACCGTAATGTCACCGTGCGGGACCTGAAGGCGCTGCTGGACCACATCTTCGCCGCGCTGCTCGGAAAGGACACGCGCACCCGCTTTCGCCCCCACTACTTCGGGTACACCGAGCCCAGCTTCGAGGTCGACCTTGCCGCCGCGCACCTGCCCCGCGTGAACAAGCCGTGGATCGAGATCGGCGGCTGCGGGATGGTCGACCCCGAGGTGTTCGCCGCGGTCGGTTACGATCCGGAACGCTGGACCGGTTATGCGTTCGGGATGGGCCTCGAACGCCTGGCGATGCTGCTCTACGGGATCGATGACATCCGCTACTTTTACCAGAACGACGCCCGCTTCCTGCGGCAGTTCGCCTGAGCCCCTCCTTCCTCCCACGGCATGAAAGTCTCCCTGAACTGGCTGCGCGATTACGTCCCCCTCACGGCGACCCCCGAGGAGATTGCGCGTGCCATCACGTTCCTCGGCTTCGAGGTCGAGGGGATCCACGCCACCGGAGCGCCCCGGCTCGAGCACGTCGTGGTCGGCGAGATCCTCACCCGCGCCCGGCATCCGAACGCCGACAAGCTCTCGGTTTGCACGGTTGACGTTGGCCCCGCGGGCGGGGTCAAGACGATCGTCTGCGGGGCCCCGAATTGCGACGTCGGACACCGCGTGCTCGTGGCGCTGCCCGGTGCCGTGTTGCCCGGCAACTTCGCCATCAAGGCCTCCAAGATCAGGGGGCAGGCCTCCGACGGAATGATGTGCTCGCCCGACGAACTCGGCCTGCCGGGGGATCACGCCGGTCTGCTGCTGCTGCCGGACCGCCCCGCCCTCGGGGTGTCGATCCAGGAGGCGCTTCCCGGCGGGGATACCATCTTCGACCTCGAGATCACGCCGAACCGTCCGGACTGCCAATGCCACCTCGGGATCGCCCGGGAGCTTGCCGCCTGGTTCCGGCTCCCGCTCACCTATCCGCAGGAGCGCTTCCGGGGAGACGTTTCCGCGGCCCCCCGGCGTCCGGACCTGCTCGCCGGCGCGGAAGTCCGCAGCCCGGAGGATTGCCCGTACTACTCCGCCCACGTGATCGCCGGCATCAAGGTCGGCCCCAGCCCGGCGTGGCTGCAGGACCGCCTGCGTGCCATCGGCCTGCGTCCCATCAACAATGTGGTCGACGTCACCAACTACGTGATGCTGGAGACCGGCGAGCCGCTGCACGCCTTCGACGCGCGCCGGCTCGAGGGGCGCCGCATCGTCGTGCGCCCGGCCGGGGCGGGGGAGCGCCTGGTGACGCTCGATGGCAGGGAGCGCACGCTGGATGACAGGACACTCGTCATCGCGGATGCCGCGCGCGCGGTCGTGATCGCCGGAGTGATGGGTGGTCAGGACTCCGGGGTTGCGACGGACACCACGGACCTGATCCTGGAATGTGCCATCTTCCGGCGCCAGACGGTGCGCGCCGCCTCCCGCCGGCTCGGACTTTCGACGGATTCGTCCTACCGATATGAGCGCGGCGTGGACCCGCACGGCGCCCCGGAGGCGGCGTGGCGGGCCATCGACCTGATCCTCGAAACGGCCGGGGGCAGCGTCGTCGGACCGTCGTTCCAGGTCGGCGGCGATGTCCCATGGTCGCGCGAGGTCGTGGTCACCCACGACTTCATCACCGAACGCCTCGGGTTCGAGGTGCCGGCGGCGGAGATGCGCGCCGCCTTCGAGGCGCTGGAACTCCGGATCACGCGCGAGGACGAGACGGTCCAGCCCGCCCGCGGCCCCGCGTGGACCGTCGCCATCCCCAGCTGGCGCGATGATCTCGACCGCCCGATCGACCTCGTGGAGGAGGTGCTGCGGCTCCACGGCACCGAGCGGATTCCGCCGGCCACGGTCGTTGCCCCCGGCCTCGCCGCAGAAGACGACCCGGTGGTCCGCTTCAACCGCCAGGCGACCGACTACCTCGTCGGTCACGATTTCCACGAGTGCGTCAATTACACCCTGCGCCCGGCCCGGGAGCTGTCCACGTGGACGGCCGCTGCCGAGCTGCCCGGACTGGCGCTCGCCAACCCCTTCGTCGACGACCAGACCCACCTGCGGTCCTCGCTGATCGGAGGCCTGCTGGAATCCCTGCGCCTGAATCAGGCCCGGGGCGTTCCGGTGGCGCGCTTGGCCGAAACGGGGCGCGTCTTCCTCGCGCGGGAGGGGGAGGTCGTGGAGTGCGTCGCTGCCGCCTTCGTGGTGGCGGAGTCCTCGGGCGAGCGCTCGTGGCTGCGGCGGGAGTCCGCTGACTTCTTCAACGCGCGGCATCACGTCGCCGCCCTCGCGGGCTTGGCCGGGCTGCGGATGGGCCCCTTGGCTCCCGCCGCAGCCCCCGGCTGGCAGGCAGGACACGCCGCGCTGGCGGCGGATTCACGCCGCGGTTGGTGGGCGGGCGCAGGCCTCGTGGACCTGGCCCTCACCCGCTCCCTCGGCATCGAGGGCCGCGTGCAGGCCGGCTTTGTCGCGCTGATGCCCGAGTTGCTCCCGGCCCGCGCCGGGGCACGTCGCTTCCAGGACTTCAGCCTCTTCCCCGCCGCCTTGCGGGATCTGGCGCTCATCGTCCCGGAGCCCACCCCGGCCGGGGAGGTGATGGCTCGCGTGGAGCGCGCGGCGCGGCAGGCGGCGGGCGCGAACTTCACCTTCGAGGGCACCACCGTCTTCGACGTGTACCGCGGCCCCGGGGTGCCGGAGGGCCACAAGAGCCTCGCGTTCAATCTCGTTTTCCGCGGCAAGGAGCGAACGCTCACCGATGACGAGGTGAACGCGGCGTTCCAACGCCTGCAGGATGAGTCGCTGGCGGGCACCGCTTGGCAAATCCGCCGTTGAACCGCCCGATGAACCAAGCGGACCTGGATCTGGATGCGCTCGCGCGCCTGGCGCGGCTCGCGCTCACCCCGGAGGAGAAGGCCACCTTCCAGCGGCAGATCGCGGATTTGCTCCGGCACATCGAACGCTTGGGAGAGGTGGACGTCACCGGCGTCGAGCCCTCCGCCCACGCCCACCCCCAACACAACGTCTGGCAGGAAGACGAGCCCCGCCCGGGACTCACTCCCGCGGAGGCGTTGCGCAATGCGCCGGTCCAGCGCGATCAGATGATCGCCGTGCCGAAGGTCGTCGAATGACTTCCTCCGCGACGCCCCTGCATTACCTCCCGATCACGGAAGCTGCCGCGGCGCTTTCCGCAGGTCGCCTGACGTCCGCGGAGCTCACGGAAGCAGTGATCGCCCGCGCGGAGGCGGTCGAACCGCGGCTGCGGGCGCTGCTCTCGGCGGACCCGGCTTCCGCAAGGGCGCAGGCTCGGGCGTCGGACCTCCGCCGCGCCTCCGGCCAGAGTCTCGGTCCGCTGGATGGGATTCCGATCGGGCTGAAGGATGTAATCGCGGTCCAGGACCAGCCCTTGACGGCCGGCAGCCGGATGCTGGCCAATTTCATCTCGCCCTACGATGCCACCGTGACGCGGCGGCTTCGGGCGTCCGGGGCGGTCCTCTACGGACGACACAACTGCGACGAGTTCGCGATGGGCTCATCGACCGAGAATTCCGCTTTCCACCCCACCGGTAACCCTTGGGATCTCGACCGGGTGCCCGGCGGCTCCTCCGGTGGTAGTGCGGCCGCCCTCGCCGCCGGGGAGGCCCTCGCGACCCTGGGTTCCGACACGGGGGGCTCCATCCGCCAGCCGGCCGCGCTCTGCGGCGTGGTGGGCCTGAAGCCCACCTACGGTACCGTCTCCCGTTACGGGCTCGTCGCTTACGCGTCGTCCCTCGACCAGATCGGGCCCTTCGGCCGGACCGTCGCGGACGTCGCGCTGGTGCTGCAGGCGATCGCTGGCCACGACGAACGTGATTCCACCTCGCTTCGGGCCGCCCCGGAGGACTTTGGCGAGGCGGTGACGGCGTCTCCGGTCCCGCGGCGACTGGGCCTGCCCCGCGAATACTTCGGGGAAGGCCTGGATCCCGAGGTCGCGGCCGCCGTGGAGCAGGCCGTCGCACATTACCGCGGACTCGGCTGCGAGATTCGGGAGGTCTCCCTGCCGCACACCCCGTACTGCCTCGATGCCTATTACGTGCTCGCGACCGCTGAGGCGTCGTCGAACCTCTCGCGGTACGACGGCGTCCGCTACGGACATCGCTGCGCTGCGCCGCGGGACCTGCAGGACCTCTATTGCCGCTCCCGCGCCGAGGGCTTCGGTGCCGAGGTCAAGCGCCGTATCATCCTGGGCACCTACGTGCTCTCCAGCGGCTACTACGACGCCTACTATCTCCGCGCCCAGAAGGTCCGCACGCTGGTGCGCCGCGATTTCCTGCGCGCGTTCGAGGAGGTGGATGCCCTGTTGACGCCCACCTCGCCGATCCCCGCGTTCCGACGCGGCGAGAAGGCAGATCCGCTCGCGATGTACCTCTGCGACATCTACACGATTGGCGCCAACCTAGCGGGCCTTCCCGCGATGAGTGTCCCCTGTGGATTCACTCGCGCCGGCCTCCCGGTCGGGTTCCAGCTTATCGGCAAGCCCCTGGGCGAGTCCGAGCTGCTCGCGATCGGCCACGCGTACGATCGGGTTCACCAATGGGGGCGTCGCTCGCCGAATCTCTGAGCCCCGGTCCCGCCGTGTCCTCGCCCGCTCCCCAATCCCCCGCCTACGAGGCCGTGATCGGCCTGGAGGTGCACGTCCAGATCCGCACTCGTTCCAAGATCTTCACCCGAGTTGCCGCGGGCTACGGTCACGAACCGAACACGCTCACGGATCCGGTGGTGCTGGCGCTGCCCGGCGCCCTGCCCGTGATGAATCGCGCCGCCCTCGATGCCATCATCAAGGCGGGCCTGCTCCTGGGGTGCGAGATCGCCCCCGTCTGCAAGTGGGACCGCAAGAACTACTTTTATCCTGACTCGCCGAAGAACTACCAGATCTCCCAGTACGACGCCCCCGTCTGCCGCGGCGGTGCGGTCGAGATCGAGCTGCCGGGACCGGCCAGGAACGTGATGGGGGAGCACAAGCGGATCCCGCTCACGCGGATTCACCTGGAGGAGGACGTCGGGAAGCTGAACCACGGCGCGGCCGAATCGCTGGTGGACTACAACCGCGCCGGGACCCCGCTGATGGAAATCGTCTCCGAGCCCGCGCTGCACTCCGGCGAGGAGGCCTACGCCTACCTCACGTCGCTGCGCGCCACGATGATCCAGGGAGGGATCTCCGACTGCGACATGGAGAAGGGCCAGCTCCGCTGCGACGCCAACATCTCGCTGCGTCCCGCCGGCAGCACGACCCTCGGCACCAAGGTCGAGCTGAAGAACCTCAATTCGATCTCCTTCGTGCGCGACGGCATCGAGCACGAGATCCGGCGCCAGCGCGGGATTCTCGAGCGCGGCGGACGCATCACGCAGGAGACGCGGGATTACGACGGGATGACCGGCACCTCGCAGTCGCTGCGCTCCAAGGAGGAGGCCCACGACTACCGTTACTTCCCGGACCCGGACCTGATGCCGGTCGTGATCGACGAAGCCTGGCGCGAAAGGCTTCGCGCGGACTGTCCCGAGCTGCCGTTCGACCGCCAGAGACGTTTTATCGCGGCCTACGATCTGCCCTACACCCAGACTTCGGTCCTTGTCTGGGACCGGCCGCTGGCGGATTACTTCGAGGCCGCCGTGCGTCTGGGGGCGGCCCCGCAGGCCGCCGGAAATTGGATCATCAACGACCTCCAGCGGGAGTTGGCGTCCGCGGGATCGGCCCCGGCGGAATGCCGCGTGTCGCCTAGCCACCTCGTCGCGCTGCTGCGCCTGATTGAATCCGGGGTGCTCCTGAACGCGGCGGCCAAGGAGGTCTTCATCGAGATGTTCGCGACCGGGGATTCGCCGGAGAAGATCGCCGATCGGCGCGGCTTGCGCGCGACCCCGACGGATCAGGGGGAACTGGAGGGCTGGTGCCGTGAGTCGATCGCGGGCAACCCGAAGGCGGCTGCGGAGTTCCGCTCCGGGAAGGATGGCGCGATCAACGCGCTGAAGGGCCCCGTGATGAAGGCGGCCAAAGGCAAGGCCAGCCCCAAGGCGGTCGACGAAACGCTTCGACGCCTCCTCGCCGGCGGCTGACAAGGGCGAAGATCCCCTTGAGCCGGCGCCGGGCCCCGTGCAGCCTGCCTCCCGATGAAGTGTTTCGGCCTGACACCGGATCGGCTGCGCGCCGCTGAGGGTGCGCTGCCCCCCGTTCCCTCCGCGGCTCGCTCCGTGCTCTGGGGGGCGCTCGGCTTCGCGGTGGTCAGCCTAGCCGCCTATTCCGTCTGGGCCTTCCGCTTGGTCGCCGGAACGGGGATGCTCTACGCATCCATCGCAGCGGTGTATCTGGGTGCCAGCGGGGCGATCCTGGCCCGGCTCGTGCCGCCGTCCGGCCGGATCCGTTATCTCGGCCTGTTCACCCTTGGATTTGCGGGTTACGCCGCCCTCTGGTGCCTCTGCTGGTTCGGCCTGCGTGGGCGTTACCACGCCGATTTCCACGGCTCAGTGCTCGGGCTTGGCTGGCTCGCCTGGCTGCACTGGCGCGCCTTCGCCGCCCGCGGTCCCTGGGTTCCCGCCGCCCTCGTGCTGCTCGCGCTACACACCCTGGGTTACACCCTCGGAGACGACCTGCATGCGCTGGTCGGCGGGGTTCATGGACGACTCCTCTGGGGTCTCGGTCACGGGCTTGGCTTTGGCGCCGGCCTCGGCTGGCTGCTCCACCAAGCTCAAAACGCGGCGCGCCGCCCGGAGGCATTCGTCCGGGAGGGGTAGGGCGGGGCGCTTCGGTTGCGGCGCCCGCTCCTACTCACCGATGCACCAGAGGAAGTCCTGTCGCTCCGGGGTCGTCTTCGCGCTCCGCAGGTAAATCCTCCCCCCGGCGATTGCCGGGGAGGCGAGTGCCTCATCGCCGAGCTTGTTTTGCGCCAGCACCTTCGCGCCCCCCGGCGAGACCTCGACGACAAACGTCACGCCCCGCAGGTTCGTCACGTAGATCCGGTTCTCCAGCATCACGGGTGATCCATAGAAGTCGCGGTCCACCTTCTCGCGCCAGAGCTCCACACCGGTGTCCGAGCGCCAGCAGACGACCTGACCCGCGTCCAGCACCGCGTAGACGTGGCCCGCGCTCACGAGCATCGAAGGCACGTAAACGCGCGTGGAGTTCTGCCACGCGATCCGGCCGGAACCATCCGCCTCCACCGCCGTGACGTTGTTGCGCGGGTAGCCGCCGCTGACGAACACGCGCCGCCCATCGGTCACCGCGGTGGTGACGCACTCCTCGGTCGCCCCCTCGATCTCCCATAGTTTGCGACCGGTCTGGGGATCGAAGGCGGACACCAGGTTGCAGCCGCCGAGGACCACCTGCGTGCGTCCTGCGGCCTGAAGCACCGCCGGGCTGGTGTAGTTGGCGATCTTGGGCCGGTCCTGTGACCAGATGACCCGGCCGGTCCCGCGATCGAGGGCGAGCACCTTCCCGCCGCCCCGATGGTCCGCACTCACCAGCAGGGTGCTGCCGAATACCACCGGAGAGGAACCGAAGCCCTGATGCATCACGAAGTCAGCGATCCGGGTCTGCCAGAGCAATTTTCCTTCCGGGCTCAGCGCCGAGGTATGGATGCCCTTGGCGTTTGGAAAATTCACGAACAACCGCTCGCCATCCCACGCCACTGAGCCGGCCGCGGGATTCGAGAGCCGGTGATTGCCCGCATCGACCTGGCCGCGGTGCACCACCGCGTCCCAGAGGATTAGCCCCGTCGCCCGATCCAGGCATAGCACGGCCTGTTCGTCCGCGGTCGCGGTCGTCAGGTAGATTCGATTTCCCACCACGGTGGGGGAACTGTGACCCCGGCCGCGCAGCGGGGTCTTCCAGCGGATCCCGGCGGATTCGCTCCACTCAAGCGGTGGCTTCTGGCCGGCGGCGGCTTGGCCATCGGCAGTGGGCCCCCGCCACCCGGGCCAGTCACCGGCCATGGAGTGCGCGACGGAAGCGAGGAGGACGACCGAGACCAAAAGCATCGAGGAGCGGTGCATCGGGGAGGGGGGGACCAGAGTCTCGGGCGAACCGCAGGCACCGGCAAGCTCGCAGAGGACCGGGGATCCCGCGAACGAACTGGAGTTATTTGCGGGCCGCTTTTGCGGGGTCGGCTCGCAAGCGACCGTGGAGCTCGGCCAATTCCCGCAGGTATCCCGCGGAATCACGCTGCAGGCGTTCGAGTTGCTCCGCCCGGTAGCGCCAGCCCCAGTTGCCCGCCGCCTGGCCGGGCGTGTTGAACCGGCCCTCCGAACCCAGGCTCAGCAAGTCCTGCAGAGGAATCACAACGAGGCCCGCCACCGAGGCGTACGCGGAGCGGATCAGGTCCCAGCCGATTTCGCGGCCACTCACCCGCAGGTAACGTCGCACGTGGTCGCGGACGGATTCATCGGCCGTCTGGTACCAGCCGAGCGCCGTGTCGTTATCGTGAGTTCCGGGATAGATCACGCAGTTCGGCCGGAGATTATGCGGCAGATAAGGGTTCGTGGCGCTCCCGCCGAAGGCGAACTGTAGCACCGCCATCCCGGGCAGGCCCGTGGCTTCCCGCAGGGCGGTGGTTTCCGGCGTGAGCAGCCCGAGGTCCTCGGCGATCAGTCGCGCCCCGGGGATGGCCGCCTGCACGGCGGAGAAGAAGGGAAGTCCTGGCCCTTGGATCCAGCGCCCCGTCCGCGCGGTGGCCGCGCCGGCGGGAACGGACCAATAGGCTTCGAAGCCGCGGAAGTGATCGATCCGCACCACGTCCGCCAGGGCGAAGGCGGCACGCAACCGGTCCAGCCACCACCCGTAGCCGGTCGCCGCGTGGGCGGGCCAATCGTAGAGTGGGTTGCCCCAGAGCTGGCCATCGGCGGAGAAATAGTCCGGCGGGACTCCCGCCACCGCGGTCGGGCGGGACGTACGCGGGTCCAGTTGGAACAATTCGGGGTGGGCCCAGACGTCCGCGCTGTCGAGGGCGGTGAAGATCGGGATATCCCCGATGATCTCGATGCCCGCCGCCGCCGCCTGCGCGCGGACGCGCCGCCATTGGCTGGAGAAGAGGTACTGGAGGAATGCGTGCGCCTCCATCCGCGATTCGAGACGGTGGCGGGCGGAGGTCTCTTGGGCCGCGGCAAAGGAGCGGAGGTCCCGCGGCCATTCCCACCACGGACGCCCCCCTTGGTCCTCCTTCAGCGCCGAGAACAGGACGTAGGCTTCGAGCCAAGAGGCCTGCTGGCGCCGGAAGGACGCAAAGGATCCGCCGGCCAGCGGCGGCCGTCCTTGTTGGCGCCAGCGTTCAAACACCTGGAACAGGAGCGGGAGCTTGCGCTGATAGAGGGCCCCGAAATCAACTGCGGTTTCGGGGAGCTCGCGCAGCGGTTCGAGCTCGGAGTCGGACAGCCAACCCGCGTCACGAAGGGGCAGCAGATCGATCAGGTACGGATTTCCGGCAAAGGAGCTGAAGCACTGATAGGGCGAGTCGCCGAAGCCCGTGGGACCAAGAGGGCACATCTGCCAGTACCGCAGTCCCGAAGCCTGCAGGAAGCGGAGTAAACCCTCGACGGACGCGCCGAGGGTACCGACCCCTTGGGCCCCGGGCAACGAGGTGGGATGGAGCAGAAGCCCAGCCGCGCGATGGTCGAGCCAAGTAAGCAAGGGAGCCGGGGAACGGAGAGCCATCGGGGGAAGGACGGAGGGCGGGGACCGGATCCCGGCCGATCCTAGCTTAACATAATATGGATTGTGGCGCGCGAGTGCAGTCAGCCACGGGGCTCACTGCGCCGGACCCCAGTGCCGCGTGAACGGGAAATAAACCAAAATCGGGCGCCCAACGACGTCGCGCGCCGGCACCGTGCCCCAGTACCGGCCATCGAGGCTGTTAGCCGAATTATCACCCAAGGCAAAGTACTCCGCGGCGCCCACCTTCACCTGACTCCCGGGCCGCATCAGGCCCTCGTAGCGGTAACCCACGTGGTTTCCCTCCTGTCGCGCGTTACCGGCAAACACCGGTGCACCCGTGATCGGCGCACCATTCCGATGCAGCTCGAATCCCTTGATTTCCAGCGTGTCCCCCGGAACACCCACCAGTCGTTTGATGTAGTACTGGTCCCCGTAGGATCTCGCGAGACCCTCGATGTTGCCGGTCCGGAACACAAAGCCACTGCCGACCGCCGGGGCCACGAAATGATAACTCATCCGGTCCACAAACAGTTGGTCACCGGTGAGGATATCGAACGCCATCACCCGCTCGCCCGCCTTCACGTTCCGACCCGTGCGCAGGAAGCGCCCCCGGCCAGTATCCGCCGCGCTCTGGCGTGCGAGCACCCGCGCCAGATCGACGCCACCTGGCTCGTGCGAGGGGCGCTCGTTCGGGAAGAAGCAGTCGCGAACGGCCCACTCAAAGTCGAAATCCTGCGGCACGCGCACGGTGACCGGCCGTTCACCCACGACCAACGTGTATTCCTTGAGGGTCGCCGGCAGGATGAGCCACGACCGACCGGCGACCTCACGGTACGGAAGCGTGAGTCTGCCCCCGCCGTTGCCCGCCACGGGGATCAGGACCTCGCCGCTCGCCGGCGCGTCCACCCGCACGGGTTGGGCGCCGAAGGCGACGAAACGCGCGGCCTTCGCGAGCAGGCCCGGCTCGTCCTCGCTCCGGGTAAACGCCTCGGGCGTCATCCCGTTGTAGGTCGGCCACATCGAATTCGTCGGAATCTTGAACGGCTGAACGACGTAGGTCCGCAGGCCGAGGATGACCAGGGCCGCCACGAGGAAGAACTCCACGTTGTCCCCGATCGTGGTCTTAGGATAGATCGCGCCGCCGGTGCGGCGCAGGTTCTCCTCCAGGTGCTCAATCCCCAGCTGCAGCTTCTCCGCCCCGGCCCGGGCCTTGACCTCCGCCCGCAACGAGGCGGTGCGCGCCTCGAGTTCCGCGAGCTCCGTGGCACCCAGCACATCGCGGCGGTAGTGCCAGACCTTGTCGGCGATCTCGAGCCAGTCGGCCGCGTTCTCGCGCATCTTGCGGTCCGCCGACTTTAGGAATCCGAACATACGGGCGCTATTGGTTGCTTTGGAGGACCTTGATGAACGCGTCCGGGGGGATCGAGACCTTTCCGATCTGCTTCATCTTCTTCTTCCCCTCCTTCTGCTTGTCGAGGAGCTTGCGCTTGCGGCTGATGTCACCGCCGTAGCACTTCGCCGTCACGTCCTTCCGCATCTCCCGGACGTTGTCGCGCGCGATGATCTTCCCGCCGATCGCGGCTTGGATCGCCACCTTGAACATCTGCGGGGGGATGATCTCCGCGAGGCGCTCGCAAAGTTCGCGGCCCTTTGATTCCGCCTTCTCCCGATGGACGATGCTGGCAAAGGCGTCGACCGGGTCCCCGTTGATGAGGATCTCCATCTTCACGAGGTCCGAGGCGCGGTATTCGCCCAGTTCGTAATCCATCGAGCCATAGCCGTGCGTGATGCTCTTCAGCCGGTCATTGAAGTCGACGAGGATCTCGTTGAGCGGAAGCGTGCACTTCAGCATCACGCGGTTCTGGTCCAGGGTGTCGGTGTGGTCGCACGTCCCACGCTTCTCCATCACCAGGGTGAGGATGTCGCCCATGCTGGTATTGGGGATGATGATCGAGGCGGAGATCGTCGGCTCGCGAATCTCCAGGATCGTGCCGGGATCGGGCAGGTTGACGGGGTTGTCGACCTCCAGCACCCCACCCCCGTGCGGGTACACGTGGTAGACGACGCTCGGGTAGGTGGAGATGATCTCGACGTCGTGCTCCCGGCGGATGCGCTCCTGGATAATCTCCATATGGAGCAGCCCGAGGAACCCGCAGCGGAAACCGAAACCGAGCGCCACGGAGCTTTCCGATGAATAGACGAGCGCGGCGTCATTGAGCCGCAGCCGCCCCATCGCCGCCTTCAGTTTCTCGTAGTCGCCGCTCTCCAGCGGATAAAGGCCGCAGAACACCATCGGCCGGACCTCCTTGTAGCCCGGCAACATTTCCCCGGCCGGCCGCGTCGCGTGGGTGATGGTGTCGCCGATCTTGATGTCCGCGGTGCTCTTGATGTTCGAAACCACGTAACCCACGTCGCCCGCCCGCAGCACCTCGACCTTTTCCATCTTGGGCGTGAAGACTCCGACCTCCTTGACCTCGGATTTCACGCCGTTGCTCATCAGCAGCATCTGCTCCCCGGCCTTGATCGAGCCCGAGAAGACGCGGGCGTAGGAAATCACCCCGCGGTACGAATCATAGAGGGAATCGAATACCAACGCTCGCGCCTGCGGGTAATCCGTCCAGCGCGGCGACGGCACCCGGGCGACCACCGCCTCCAGGATGTCCTGGATCCCGATGCCCGCCTTGCCGCTGGCCAGGATCGCCTCCTCGGCGGGAATGGTAAGGATATCCTCCAATTGCCGGAGGCAGAGCTCCAGATTCGCGCTGGGCAGGTCGATCTTGTTGATGACCGGGATGACGCGGAGCTTCTGGGAGAAGGCCAGATGGGCGTTGGCGACGGTCTGGGCCTCCACGCCTTGGGCGGCATCGATCAGGAGCACCGCCCCCTCGCAGGCTGCCAGGCTGCGCGAGACCTCGTAGGAGAAGTCGACGTGTCCGGGCGTGTCCATCAGGTTGAGCTTGTACGCCTGACCGTCCTTCGCCCGGTAGGTCATCGTCACCGGGTGTGACTTGATCGTGATCCCCCGCTCCTTCTCAAGATCCATCGAGTCGAGGTGCTGGTCCGTCATCACCCGCCGCTCAATCGTGTGGGTGAACTCGAGCAGTCGGTCCGACAAGGTCGTCTTGCCGTGGTCGACGTGCGCGATGATGCAAAAATTGCGGGTGTGGCGGTGAGGCATGTCAGGCGGCAAGGTCGGCGGATTCGGCAAAGCTGCAGACCTTCCAGGTCTTGTCCGTCCGGCGGGCGAGGCCCGCCAGGACTCCGCCCGGTCCCAACTCCCACAATTCGGTCGACCCAGCCGCAACCGCGGCGCGGACGCAGTCCTCCCAGAGCACCGGCGAGACCACCTGACGGATGAGGGCCGATTTGATCGCCGCGGGATCGGAAATCGCCCGGCTCGACGTGTTGGAGTAAAGGGTGCAACGCGGCGCCGCGAAAGCCTGCGGCTCCAGGAACCGGGCAAACGCCTCCCGAGCGGGCTCCATCAGACGGGAATGGTAGGCGCCGGCGACGTTCAGCGGGAGGACCCGCTTCATTCCCCGCGCGCGTCCGGCCTCCACGGCCGCGGCCACCCTGTCCCGCTCCCCGGAGATGATGATCTGCCCCGGGGCGTTGAAGTTCGCCGCCTCAATCCCGCACTCCCGGCAAAGCTCGATCACCCGTTCCCGCTCCTCCCCGATTACCGCCGCCATCGATCCGGCGCTCGCCGCACACGCTTCCTGCATCAGTCGGCCCCGTTCCGCGACGATCCGCAGCCCCGTGGCGAAATCGAACACCCCCGCGGCGGCACACGCCGTGAGTTCCCCGAGGCTGAGGCCGAGCACGGCCTCGGGCTCCTCCGGGGGCAGCCGCCCGGCCTCGCGCAGGGCCGCCAGCATCGCCAGGCCGTGCACGTAAAGCGCCGGCTGGCAGATCCGGGTCTCGGTCAACTCCGCTTCCGGTCCCTCCTCGGAGATCCGCGACAGGTCCCAGCCCAGAATTCCGTCCGCCTCGGCGTAGAGCGCCCGGGCGGCCGGGGATGCGGAGCGCAGGGAGCGGCCCATGCCGACCTTCTGTGCTCCCTGTCCGGCGAAGAGAAGTGCCAGTGCCATAAGGGAAGCCGGTCACACAAAGGCCCCTGCGCCGCGAATCCAAGCCCGAAAGCGGGTTCGGTGCTCCGCGAGCGTCACCCGCGGACGAAAATGCCGCGCAGGTTCATCTCCAACTGGGGCGAATTGGGCGAGAACCGGAGCGCGTCGGCCTTCGCGACCAGACCTTCCTTCCACAAGCGGTAGAGATCGCGGTTGAAGCACCAGTTTGCCGCGTCGGCCCCGCCGTCGAGCAGCGCCTGGACCTTGTCCAGATGTCCCTCCGCCAACAGTCCGCGGGCGGTGGCGTCGATGCCGAGCGCTTCCGTCGCCGGGACGCGGCCCCGGCCATCGCTGCGCGGCACCAACTTCTGGCAGAACACCCCGCGCAGCGCCGCCGCGACGGCCCGGCGAGCGGTCGCCGCCTCCTCCAACGGGAAAAATTCCACGAGCCGCGCCAGCGCTTGGATGGCGGTGCCGGCGTGAAGGGTCGTGAGGACCAAATGCCCCGTCTCCGCTGCGGTCATCGCCACCTCCAGGGTCTCCCGATCGCGCAACTCGCCGACGAGGATCACATCGGGGCTCTGGCGCAGCACCGCCTGCAGGCCCGCGCGATACGAGGAGACATCGAGCCCGATCTCCCGCTGCTGCACCACGGCGCGGTCGTCCACAAAGGCGTACTCGATCGGATCCTCCAGCGTGACGATGTGGCAGGGGCGCTGCCGATTGATGGCATCGATAATCGCGGCCAGGGTCGTGCTCTTGCCGGTGCCCGTGGCGCCGCACACGAGGATGATCCCCTCCCGGGCTCCGGCGAAGCCCCGGAGCACCTCCTCGGCGCGGCCCAGCCCAAGGTCCTCCAACCGGGGCACCTCGGCCTTGATGTGCCGGAAGACCAGGCTGGTGGTGCCTCGTTGCTTGAAGGCGTTCACCCGGAAGCGTTGCGGTCCCGCCGCGTAGGCGAAGTCGGCCTGCCATTCCTGGTCCCAGCGCGCCGCGAGGTCGGGGGGGGCGGCGTGCCGGACGAAAAACTCCAGTTCCGCGGGCGCCAGGGGCTCCATGTCAAAGGGCCGAAGCTCCTCCCCCACCCGCACGCACGCGACACGGCCGGATTTGAGGATGACGTCGCTCGCGCCCGCGGACACGGCTTGGCGCAACAGGTCAAGGATGAGCCCGACGGCGTCGGCAGGGAGGGCGCTGGGGTCAGGCATCGCGAAAAGGAAAGTCGACAGGTTAGGCGCTGCTGCTTTGCTCGCAAGGTTTACTCGCGCCGCATGCCCTCCCGACCGCTCACCGGAACCCTGACCGCACTCGCCACGCCCTTCGATAATGGGGCCGTTTGCCACGACGATCTCCGTCGCCTGGTTGAGTTTCAGGTAAAGGGCGGGGTCGATGGCCTGGTTCCCGTCGGAACCACGGGCGAATCCCCCACCCTCGATTACGATGAGCACATCGAGGTGATCCGGACCGTCATTGAGGCGGCCCGGGGGCGTATCCCGGTGGTCGCCGGGACGGGCTCCAATTCCACGCGCGAGGCCGTCCTGTTCACCCGGCAGGCCCACGAGGCCGGGGCCAATGCGATGCTGGTCGTGGCGCCCTATTACAACAAGCCGAGCCAGGAGGGGCTCTTTCAGCATTTCGGTGCGGTCGCCGAGGCCACGGACCGGCCGATCATCCTCTATTCGATCCCTGGTCGATGCGGAATTGAGATCGGGGTCGACGTGGTGGCACGATTGCGCGCTCGTTACCGCCACGTCGCGTGGATCAAGGAAGCGGGTGGCTCGGTGGATCGCGTCGACCAACTGAAGCAGGCCATGGGGCGAGACCTCACGGTGCTCAGCGGTGACGACTCCCTGACGCTGCCTTTCATGGCCGTCGGAGCCGAGGGGGTCATCTCGGTGGCCTCGAATGTGCTCCCCCGGGAGGTCTCGCGCTTGGTGAAGTTGGCGCGCGCGAATGATTTTGCGGCGGCGAGTCGGCTCCACCGGCGGTTGTACCCGGCTTTCCGGGCCCTCTTTGTGGAACCGAATCCGGTCCCGGTAAAGCACGTGCTGAAGCGCTCGGGCAGGATTGCCTCGGCCGAGGTGCGCTCCCCCCTGTGCTCCCTGAGCGCCGCATCCGTCCGGGTGGTCGAGGGCGCGCTGGGCGGGCTCCTGCGTTTCCGCGGATGAACCCCTCCCTGCTCATCAACGGGGCGCGGGGCCGCATGGGCCAGGCGCTGCTGGCCGCGGCGGCGGAGGCGGCACTTCCGGTCGCCGCGGCCCTGGACGCCGGAGACGACCTCGAGGCCGCGTTGCCCGCGGTCGGAGCCGTCATCGATTTCAGCGTGCATGGCGCCACGCGCGGCGTGATCGAAGCGGTGGTCCGCGCCGGCCGGCCGCTGGTGATCGGCACCACCGGGCACTCCGCCGCCGAGCGGCGGGAGTTGGCGGCGTTGGCCGCCCGCGTACCTTGCGTCTGGGCCGGCAATTTCTCCGTCGGGGTCAACCTCCTGTTCGCCCTTACTCGCCGGGCGGCCGCGGTGATGGGCGAGGACTACGATGCCGAGCTGGTCGAGATGCACCATCGCTTCAAGCAGGATGCCCCGAGCGGCACCGCCGCCCGCCTCCTCGAGATCATCTTGGAGGAGCGGGGGCGCGACGAAAACGCGCTCCGGCACGGCCGGCACGGCATCACCGGCGCCCGGCCGCGCGGTGAGGTCGGCGTGCACGCGCTCCGCGGCGGTGACGTGGTGGGCGACCACACGGTGATCTTCGCTGCGCTGGGCGAGCGGTTGGAGCTCGTGCACAAGGCCTCCGATCGGGCCATCTTCGCGCGGGGGGCGATCCGCGCCGCCCGGTGGGTGGTCGCACAGCCACCGGGACTTTACGACATGCAGGACGTGCTGGGCTTGAAATGATCCGATGATCTCCTCCCTCGCGGGCACGCTCGCCTCCAGCTCCGTCCATCGGGCGGAAATCGAAGTTCAGGGGGTGACCTACGAGGCGCTCGTGCCCACCACCACGGCGGAGCGACTGCCCGTCCCGGGCGCCAAGGTCCGACTCCACACCTGTGTCGTTTACCGGGAGGACTCCCAAACGCTCTATGGTTTCCTTGCGGCGGAGGACCGGGATTTCTTTCGGCTGCTCATCGAACAGGTGTCGGGAGTCGGACCCAAGCTGGCTTTGACCCTTCTCAGTCGGCTCCCGCGGCCCAACTTGGAGGCTGCCATTCGCACGGGCGATGTGGCGGTACTCGCGAAGTGCCAGGGAATCGGCAAGAAGACCGCGGAGCGTCTCGTCTTGGAACTGCGCGGGAAGCTGGGACCTTCCTCGCCCGGAGAGGTTTCGGTTTCGGTCGCCGGCAGCGCCGCGCCTCCGCGCCAGGACGCCGTCGCTGCCCTGCTGGCGCTCGGCTACAAGGCCGAGGAGGCGGAGAAGGCGGTAACGCGTGCCGCTGGTCGGCTTGGGCCAGAGGCGGCGACGGAGGCCCTCGTGCGCCAAGCCCTCGCCGGCTGAGCGTCCCGCCTCACTTCACGAACTTGAAGGCCGCCATTTCCGTGGCGTCCTCGCCGGCGGGACGATGCACGGCCGCTGGTGCTGCCGGCTGCGGCGCGACGGAAGGAAGAGGCGGTGGCGGCGCCCCGATACGCGACTCGAGGGAAACGAGCTGAAACTGCCGCATCCAATTGAACTGTTCCTCGTGAACCTGAGGGGCGGAACCGTTGCGCGGGAACGAGGAGAGCAGGAGGGCGTCCCCGCTGAGCGCCAGAGAGGCCGGATGCGCCGCGCCGCTGGCACCCCGCGGAACCGGCTCAGCCGCCAGCCGCGCCTCCGGGGACGTGGCCGAACCGGCGGACCACCGCGAAGCGACAGCCAGGATCACGATTGCGGCGGCCGCCACCGCTCCCGTCCACACCCAGCCAGGCCAGATCTGGCGCCGGACGGGAGCCGCAGCGGGCCGTGACCAATCCGCTCCGCGCAGGCCGTCGGCGCTTCCCAGCAGCCTCACCGCCTGCTGCATCCGGCAATATTCCAGGTAGGTCCGATGGCGCCCCGCATCGGCGCGGATCTCCCGTTCGAGGCGGTCCGCGTCGGCCGGCGTGATCTCGCGATCCAGATAAAGGTTCAGCAGTTCCAGGAACTCTCGCTCGCTCATGAAAAATCCTCCCCCAGCTGCTCGCGCAGCGCCTCCCGGGCCCGGGCAATGCGGCTCTTCACCGTGCCCACCGATATGCCGAGGATCTGCGCGATATCCTCGTACGCGAGGTTGCGCACATTTCGCAACACCAGCACCTCCCGGTGCTTGCTGGAGAGACGCTCCATTCCCACGGCGATCCGGCCGACAAACTCCTCGTTCACGGTCACATCGTCCGGCGCGGGCACCTCGGCCGGAATGACGTCCGCCAGCGTCAGGTCGCTGTCCCCGTTGATCGGCGCATCGAAGGACACCGAGAAATCCCGCTTCCGCCGCCACCAGTACCAGTAGCGATTTCGGGCCAGATTGGTCGCGATCTGGTAGAGCCACGTGGAGAACGAGGAATCACCCCGGAACTGGGCCAATCCGCGGTGTGCGCGGATGAAGGCGTCCTGAGTGACTTCCTCGGCATCCTCCCGGTTGCGCAACAGCTGGAGCACCATCGCGTAAATGCGGTCCCGATAGCGGGAGACGATCTCCCCGAAGGCGGCTTCGTCGCCACCCTTGAAACGGTCGACCAGCAGGCGGTCGAGGGCTACTTCCTGGGCTTTGGCGGTCATGCGTTCCGCGTCGCTCTGATTCGCCTGTTCGGAAAAAGTTCCCACGGGTCGCGGTAAATAGGAAAGTAAATCGGTCCGCCGGCGGCGCGTCAACCCGGCGAGGGAGGGGGCGAAAAGCCTTGCCACCCCCGGAACGGGGCCCGCAGGTTCCTCGGCCCCGGCTGCCGGGTCGATAGCTCAATGGTAGAGCAGCGTCCTTTTAAGTCGTTGGTTCTGGGTTCGAATCCCAGTCGACCCACCAGTCGCCCGCCCTTCCCCACCCTGCCATGAAACGCCTCGTCATCGTTGAAGACCAGACCGCCATCCGCGAGATGCTGGTGGAGATTCTGCGGCTGGAACCGGGCTACGAACTCGTGGGCCAGACTGGGGACGGCCAGTCCGCGGTAGACCTGTGCCTGGCCAAGGCGCCGGACGTCTGCATCCTCGACGCGAAGGTCCCTGGCTTGAACGGGGTGGAAATCCTGCGCCGCACCAGCCGCCGCCTGCCGCAGATGCGGGTGCTGGTGTTCTCCGCCCACGAGAACCCCGTGCTGGTGCGCGAGATGCTCGAGGCGGGCGCCCACGGTTTCGTGGAAAAGACCGCCGGGCTCGCGGAGTTCCGGCGGGGACTCGACACGGTGGCGAATGGAGGAAACTACTTCGGCCCCGCCGTCGCCTCCCTGCTCCGGAACGTCGTGGCGAACCCTGCTTCCAGCAACGCGCCGGATTTCCTGACGGATCGGGAGCGTGAGATCCTCCAGCTCGTCGCCGAAAGCCACAGCACGAAAGAGATCGCCGCGAAGCTCGGCATCAGCGCCAAGACGGTCGACAACCACCGGACAAACCTGATGCGCAAGCTCGATCTCCACGACGTCGCCAGCCTCACGCGCTACGCCTTTGAGGTCGGCTTGATCGAGCCCCGGGTCACGGTCTGAGCAAAAGCCTTGCCCCCCTCCTCCGCCCTCGGTCATTACCGAACGCAGGCTCCCTCTTTTTCCATGAACCGCACGCTCTTCCGTTCCCTCTGCGTCGCCGCGGCCGCGGCGGCCTTCCTCTCCGGCTGCTCGAAACAGCCGATGCGCCCCAGCCCGGCCTCCACGGTCCTCGGACCGCAAGGAAGCGCCGCCCCGGTCGACGCCTCCTTCGGACAGGAAACCACCGGGCTGACTGACCGCGGCTCGGATTTCGACCCGAATGGGCACAATCGGACCGCGCTGCAGGCGCAGGCCGTGTTGTTCGACTTCGATAAGTCCGACGTGCGCGCCTCCGAACGGGAGAAGCTCAAGGCGGCGAAGGAGTATCTCGACAAGAATCCGACCCACCGCCTCTTGCTCGAGGGCCACTGCGACTGGCGCGGCACGGCCGAATACAACCTTGGCCTCGGCGATCGCCGCGCCAACGCGGTCCGCAAGTACCTCCAGTCGATCGGCGTCCCGGCCGCCCGACTCGAGACGCTCTCCAAGGGTAGCCTCGATGCCGCCAAGAATGGCGACGAGGCGGCGATGGCCCGTGACCGGCGCGTGGATCTGGTGGTCGTGAATCCTGCGGCTGCGGCCGGCGGCGTGGCGGGCAAGCCGCTCTGATCCGTTCTCCTTAACTTCCTCGGCGCGGACCTCGGGTCCGCGCCTTTTTTGTGTCTCGACGTCTGCCGTGGATCCCGTCGGCAGCTTCCCGGCGACGCGGCGGGCCGGCACCTGCCTCCCTTCGTTGCTGAACCCGGACCGGGCGCGGCGTTCGCCAGCAACAATGACTTGGACCAACGGGATCCGGGCCTAGCCGTCGTCCGTGCTCGCCTCATCCCTCTGGCCGGAGCAAGGCTCGGAACAAGATGCGTTTCCCCGCCCTCCGCCTCGTCCTCCTCGCCCTGGCCGTCGCGGCCCCGCTCAGCGGCCATCAGGCGCCTCCCGAGCCCGAGCGTCTGCTGCGGCGCATCGCCTTCGGCTCCTGCAATTCCCCCCTCGACTCAACGTCCGTCTGGGAATCGGTAAATCACCGCCGTCCGGACGCGTGGATCTGGCTCGGCGACACCGTGTACGCGGACTCTCCGGCACCGGAGGGAGCCACCCCCGCGGCCCGCGCCCGGGTGGCACTCGACCGCCTGCCGCAGCTTTACGCCCGACAGCTGGCGCTGCCCGGGTACGCGCTCCTGCGGCAACGCGCCCGCATCTTGGGCACGTGGGACGACCACGATTTCGGAATGAATGATCTGGGCGCCGACTGGATCGGCCGCGAGGAAGCGCAACAGCACTTCCTGGACTTCTACGGGGAACCCGCTGACAGCCCGCGCCGTCGTCGACCGGGAGTGTACGCGGCCTACCGTTTCGGTCCGCCGGGGCGCGTCATCCAGGTGATCCTGCTCGACACCCGCTATTTCCGCTCGCCCCTGATCCGCGGGGACAGCCGTGAGGCCGATTGGGTGGACGGCCGGCGGGGACCGTATCTGCCTTCCCGCGACCCCCAGGCCACCGTGCTCGGAGCGGAACAGTGGACCTGGCTCGAGGCGGTCCTGCGCGAGCCGGCGGACCTTCGGCTGCTGGTCAGCTCGATCCAGGTGATCCCTGACGACCATCGCTTCGAGAAGTGGGGCAACTTCCCCGGGGAGCGCCGGCGACTGCTCCGCTTGCTCGCGAACGTGGGCGAAGGCGGCGTGGTGATTTTGTCTGGAGATCGCCACGCGGGTGAACTCAGCCAGCTCGATCCCGCGCGGGAGCCGGAGGCAACGGAGCTGGATCCGCGTTACCCGCTGCTCGAGCTCACGAGCTCGGCCCTGACCCGTTCCACTCCCACTACTTTCGGAGGCCAGTTGGCCGCGACTGTCCCCAAGGCGATGACCTACCGCCACGAGCTGAATCGCCATCGGCTCGGCTCCCTGCTCCCGTACAATCACTTCGGCCTGATCTCGGTGGATTGGGAGGCGAAGGAAGGGCCGCTGCTCACGCTCGGGCTCCACCTCGATCACGGCGAGGAAGTCCTGCGCCACCGCGTGCCGTTGGCGTCACTGCGCCGCGGCCCCCGTTGAGTCGGCGGGGCCGTCCTTTCGCGATTTGACCCCGCCGGTCGGCGAGCGCTGACTCTTCGCAGCGAATGTCCCTGGAACCCATCAAGTCCGCCCTGCTCGCCTCTTATCGCAGCCATGGGGGCACCAATCACCTCGATGGGGTGCATCTGCCCTCGCAGGAATCGGTGAACCGGCTGGCCGCGGATTGCATGCACCTGCTGTTCCCGGGCTTTTTCGAGGAACGGGCCCTTACTGAAGCCGACCTGCCCGGTCACGTTGAGACCCTGCTGGGCCGCATTCAGCGGCGCCTGAGCGCCGAGGTCGAGAAGTGCCTGCGGTTCGCCCGCACGGAGTCCCCGGCCGCGGCCGCCGCGGCGCTGACGGAAACGTTTCTCGCCGGTCTACCCGAGGTGCGCCGCATCGTGGCCACCGATGTGGAGGCAGCCTACGCGGGCGATCCGGCCGCCCGCAGCCTCGAGGAGATCGTCCTGGCCTATCCCTGC
This sequence comes from Opitutaceae bacterium, assembly GCA_027485815.1. Taxonomy (GTDB): domain Bacteria; phylum Verrucomicrobiota; class Verrucomicrobiia; order Opitutales; family Opitutaceae; genus ER46. Next base: position 14,074 of record JAIXQE010000069.1, on the reverse strand, counting down.
GTCCTCGTGATCTCGGTCCAGCGCCTCGCGCACGAGCTTTACCGACTCGGGGTCCCGCTGCTGCCGCGCATGCTCACCGAATACGCCCACGAGCGGACCGGCTGCGACATTCATCCGGGCGCACGGTTGGGCACCCATTTCTTCATCGATCACGCCACGGGCGTCGTCATCGGCGAAACCGCGACGGTGGGTAACCACGTGAAGCTGTACCAAGGAGTGACGCTCGGGGCCAAATCCTTCACCCTCGATCAGGAGGGCAACCCGATCAAGGGCGTCAAACGGCACCCTGACCTGGGCGATCATGTGACCGTCTACGCGCATGCCACGATTCTGGGCGGGGACACCCGGATCGGCGATCACGCCATCATCGGGTCCAACGTGTGGCTCCTGCGCTCGGTGCCCGCGAACTCGGTGGCCTACTTCAAGGGCGACCAGTTGGTGGTGCGTTCCCGGCGTCAGCACGAGGCTCTCGAGGGGCGGATCGAGGCGGGAGGCCCCGCCCCTGACTTCTCGATCTGAAGCCGGGGGCGCCGATCCCGCAGGAGGGACCGGCGCCGGCCAGCTCACAGACGGGCGAGCGCCTGCTCCAGATCGTCCTGGATGTCGGCGAAGTCCTCGATGCCGATGGAGAGGCGCACGTAATCCGGGCCCACCCCGGTGGAGCGCTGTTCGTCGGCGGTGAGCTGGCTGTGCGTCGTGCTGGCCGGATGGATGGCCAGGGACTTGGCATCACCGATGTTGGCCAGATGCGAGAAGAGCTTCAGCCCCTCGATCAGCTTGCGGCCCGCCTCGTAGCCACCCTTCACCCCGAAGCCGAGCAGGCCGCCGAAACCTCCCTTGAGGTACTTGCAGGCGGCCGCGTGATTCGGGCTGGACTTGAGGCCGGGATAGTTGACCCACGCGACCTTCCCGTGGGCGGACAGATACTCGGCCGTGCGCAGCGCGTTCGCGCAGGTCCGTTCCATCCGCAGGTGGAGGGTCTCAAGCCCCTGGATCCCGGTCCACGCATTGAAGGGCGAGATGCAGGCGCCGATGTCCCGCAGCAGTTGCAGCCGCATCTTCAGGATGTAGGCCAGATTGGCGCCCCCGGCGGGCGGGAACGCCTTGAAGGCCTCCCAGTGCACGAGGCCGTGGTAGCTGGGGTCGGGCTGGGTGAAGCCGGGGAAACGGCCGTTGCCCCAGTTGAAGTTCCCGCCGTCCACCACCACGCCGCCGATCGAGGTGCCGTGGCCGCCGATGTACTTGGTGGTCGAGTGGACCACGACGTTCGCGCCCCATTCGATCGGCCGGTTGAGGTAGGGCGAGAGGGCGGTGTTGTCGATGATCAGCGGGACGCCGGCTTCGCGGGCGATCGCCGCCACCTCCGCAAACGGGAAGATGTTCAACGCGGGGTTGCCCAAGCCCTCCCCATAGAACGCCTTCGTGTTGGGCTTCAGGGCGCGGCGGAAAGCATCCGGATCCTGGGCGTCCACGAAGGAAACCTCGATGCCCAGTTTCGGCAGGGTGTGGTGGAACAGGTTGTAGGTGCCGCCGTAGAGCTGGGACACCGAAACCAGATGATCCCCAGCCCCCGCCAGATTGAGGATCGCATCCGTGATCGCCGCCTGCCCCGAGGCGTGCGCCAGCGCTCCCACCCCTCCCTCGAGCGCGGCCAGGCGCTGCTCAAAGACATCCGTCGTCGGATTCATGATCCGCGTGTAAATGTTCCCGAGTTCCTTCAGCGCGAAGAGGTTCGCCGCGTGTTCCGTGTCCCGGAAGACGTAGCTCGTCGTCTGGTACAGCGGGACGGCGCGGGAGCCCGTCGTGGGGTCCGGGGTCTGGCCGGCGTGCAGGGCCTTGGTGGCGAAGCGATGATTCTTCATGGGGAGTGGGCCCCGACGGAAGCGGGCCTCCCGCGCGCGTCAATGCCCAACGCCGGGCGCAAACTCCTTGCCAGCTCCCGGACGCCCCGCTGCCTTCAGCCACCCCCTCCGATGCCCGCCGCCCTCAACTCCCGCCTTGCCGTCTGCACGTGGTCCCTCCGCCCCCGCTCCCCGGAGGATCTCGTCGCCGCCTGCGCTGCCACCGGGCTCAGCCGCCTGCAGCTCGCACTCGATCCGTTGCGCGAAGACCCGGCCCTCTGGGGTGGCTTTCCCGCCCTCGCGGCGCGCCACGGACTCCGGATCGTCTCCGGCATGTTCGGCACGATCGGCGAGGACTATAGCACCCTGGAGACGATCCGGCGCACCGGAGGCGTGGTCCCCGACGCGACGTGGGAACAGAATTGGCGCAACCTGCAGACGGTCGCCGACCTTGCGGCGGAGCTCCGCCTGGGGACCGTCACCTTCCACGCCGGCTTCCTCCCCCACGATGAATCCGACCCGGATTTCCGGAAGCTGCTGGACCGGATCGCGCAGATCGCGGCGTGCTTCGGCTCCCGCGGGATCCACCTCGGGTTCGAGACCGGCCAGGAAACCGCCGACACCCTCGCCGCGTTCCTGCGGCGGCTGAACAACCCGCGCGTAGGAGTGAATTTTGATCCGGCCAACATGATCCTCTACGACAAGGGCGATCCGATCGCCGCGCTGCGCACGCTGGGTCCGTGGCTCAAGCAGTGCCACATCAAGGATGCCCGGCGCACGCGGGTGCCGGGCACCTGGGGCGAGGAGGTCGCCGTCGGAACCGGGGAGGTGGATTGGCCGGCCTTCCTGGCGCAACTGTCCGCGCTCGGATTCCAAGGCGACCTCTGCATCGAGCGTGAAGCCGGAGAACAGCGGATCGAGGATATCCGCGCGGCCCGCATCCACCTGGAGCGCCTCGCCTCCTGACCACTTCCGCCATGATCAACGTCGCGGTCATCGGGCTGGGCTTCATGGGGGTCACCCACTTGAAGTCCTATCTTCAGGTCCCTGGGGTGCGGATCGCCGCGCTCTGCGGCGGGCGTCGTCCGCCGCCGGCGGACGGGGATTTCTCCGGAGTCACGGGCAACATTCCCGGGTGGCAACCCTTCAAGCTGGAGATGAACGGGATCCGCATCGCCCGCGATCTGGAGGAAGTCTTGTCCGATCCGGGCATCGATCTCGTGGATCTCTGCGTCCCGACCCCGGCTCACGTTCCCTTGGCCGTGCGGGCCCTGCGCGCTGGCAAGCACGTGCTCTGCGAGAAGCCCTTGGCGCGGACCTCGGTGCAGGCGCGCGAACTGGTGGCGGCCGCCGCGGCGGCCAGAGGGCACTTCATGCCGGCGATGTGCCTTCGCTTCTGGCCGGGCTGGTCCTGGCTGCGCGAAGCCGTGGCCGATGGGCGTCACGGTGCCATTCGTGCGGCCCGCTTCCGTCGGGTGGGCGAGCCGCCCGCGTGGGGCCAGGACGCTTACTTTGACGGCGGGGCCTCCGGGGGCGCCCTCCTCGACCTGCACATTCACGACACCGATTTCGTCCAGTTCCTGTTCGGACGACCTCGGTCCGTCTATTCCCAGGGCTTCAGCCAGTTCAGCGGGGCCATCGATCACGTCGTGACCCAGTATGAAGTCGCATCGGGGGCGGCGGTGAGCGCGGAAGGAAGCTGGATGATGCCCCCAGGCCACGGCTTCAACATGGCCTACACCGTGATTTTTGAGCGGGCCACGGCCGACTTCGACCTGAGCCGCGGCGCGGAGGCTTTACGGCTGTTCGAGCCCGGCCAAGCGGGCCGGACCGTGCCGCTGGAGGCTGGCGACGGTTACATCCACGAGCTGAGTTACCTGGTGGGTTGCCTGCGTGAAGGACGCGCCCCGGCCCGGGTCACCTTGGCGGATGCGCTCTCCGCCGTGGAAATCTGCGAGGCGGAGGAACGATCCATCCGGAGCGGACGGGTGGAGCCGGTCGCAACCGCTCAGATGTAGTACATCTCGGCCGCCTCGCGGGCGACGAGTTGGTCGAGGGTGGTGGCGCGCAGCCGCGCCTCCATCAATGTCCCCAGGTCGATCCATACCTGGCGCACGCGCCGTCCGCTGCGTCCCTCGGCGCTGCCACCCAGCTGCAGTGCTTGGCCTTCCACGGCCATCAGGATGTCCAGGACCGAGATTTCAGCCGGCGGGCGGGCGAGCGCATATCCTCCCTGAATTCCTCGGCGGCTGACGATGAGGCCGGCGTGCCGGAGCTTCTGCAGAATTTGCGCCAGGAAGGGGGGCGGCACCGCCTCCACCTCGGCCAAATGTTCCCCGCGGGCCGGAGTGCCGCTGCCGTGGAGCCGGCCCAATTCGGCCAGCACCCGGCAGGCGTAATCCAGCTGCGCGGAGATCTTCATCGGGGGCCCGGTTCAGATCTGGTACTCGGCCCCCTCGGGCCGGACAGTCTCGCTGGAGGCCTGCAGCATCCCGGCCGCCACCGTGGCATTGGTGCCCGGTTCGATCAAAATGAACGAACCCGTGAGCCGGTTGACCCCATAGGCGTCATGGAACAGGGGCCGGGCGGTGCGCACCCGGATTTCTCCAATGTCGTTCATCGCCAGTTGCGCCGGCGCCGGCTGGACTTCGAGCGAGCCCATATCGAGCCGCGAGACAACCTCGGTCACCACCGCCTGCACCGTGTGGCTCGTGTGCTTGAGCAGGTACTTGCGCCCGGCTTGCAGCGGGCGCGCGTGCATCCAGCACACGTTGGCACGGAGGTCGGTGCCAAAGCCGGGCCGCTCCTCCAATCCGACGAGCATGCTACCTCGGCTGACGTCGATGTCATCCTCCAGCACCACCGTCACCGACTGTGGACAGAAGGCCTCTTCCACCGCGCCGTCGTAAGTCCAGATCTGCTTCACCGTGGAGGGCAGGCCGGCCGGGAGGGCGAGCACGCGTTGCCCGCGGCGGACCACCCCGCCGGCGATCTGACCGCTGAAGCCGCGGAAATCGTGGAGGGCCGGATCCTTTGGCGCATTGGGCCGGTTAACCCACTGGATGGGCAGGCGGAAGCCGCGGAGATTCCAGTCGCTGGCGATGTGCACCGTCTCGAGGTGCCCCAGCAGGGTCGGGCCGACATACCACGGGGTGTGCGGCGACGGCTCGACGACGTTGTCGCCATTGAGCGCGCTCAGGGGAATGAACTTCACGTCCTGGATCGCGAGGCGGGGCAGGAATTCCTCGAACTGCGCCCGGATCTCCCGGAAGCGCTGCTCGCTCCAGCCGACCAGATCCATCTTGTTCACCGCCACCACCAGGTGCGGGATGCGCAGCAGGGAGGCGATTGCGGTGTGCCGGCGGCTTTGCTCGATCACGCCAGCCCGGGCGTCCACCAGCACGATGGACAGGTTGGCCGTCGAGGCCCCCGTGACCATGTTCCGCGTGTACTGCACGTGTCCCGGGGTGTCGGCGATGATGAACTTCCGCCGCGGGGTCGCGAAGTAGCGGTAGGCCACGTCGATCGTGATGCCCTGCTCGCGCTCGGCCCGGAGGCCATCGGTGAGATTCGCCAGGTTGATCTGCCCGCCGCCAGTGATGTCGGCGGAGCGCTCGAGGGCCTCAATCTGGTCCTCCATCAGCGACTTCGAGTCGTAGAGGAGGCGGCCGATGAGGGTGGACTTGCCGTCGTCGACGCTGCCGCAGGTGTTGAAGCGCAGGATGTCGACCGGCACGGAAGTGGAAGGGGAATCGTTCATCGACGGCATCTCAGAAATAGCCCGCCTTCTTGCGGTCCTCCATCGCGGCCTCGGAGGCCTTATCGTCCGCGCGCGAGCCGCGCTCGGTGACACGCGCCGCCGCGATCTCCGCGATGATGTCGTCCACGGTGGTCGCCGGGGACTCCACGCAACCCGTGCTGATGATGTCCCCGATGGTGCGCACCCGCACCGTGAGTTCCCGCACCTCCTCGCCGGGCTTGGGTGGGACCAGATCGTTCGCCGGCAGCCATTGCCCGCCGCGGCGAACGCAGCGGCGACGGTGGCTGAAGTAGATCGAGGGCACCTCCAGCCGCTCGCGGCGGATGTATTCCCACACATCCATCTCGGTCCAGTTGCTGAGCGGGAAGACCCGCATGTTCTCCCCGGAGTTCAGGCGGGCGTTGTAGAGGTTCCAGATCTCCGGCCGCTGATTCTTCGGGTCCCATTGGCCGAACGCGTCGCGAAAGCTGAAGAAGCGTTCCTTGGCGCGGGCCTTCTCCTCGTCGCGGCGCGCGCCGCCGATGCAGCAGTCGAAGCGGAACTCCTCGATGGCGGCCAGCAGCGTCGGGATCTGGAGCCGGTTGCGGCTGACCTCCCCCGGCGCGGCCTGCGCGATCCCGCGCGCCAGGGCGTCCTCCACCGTGCGCACGATGAGGCGGGCCCCCAGCTCCGCCGCGCGGCGGTCGCGGAACTCGTTCAACTCCGGGAAATGGTGCCCGGTGTCGACGTTCAGGAAGGGCAGCGGCAGTTCCGCCGGCCGGAATGCCTTTTCCGCGAGCCGCAGGAGGCAGATCGAGTCCTTGCCCCCGGAGAACAGGAGGGCCGGCCGTTCGAATTCTCCCGCCACCTCGCGGAGGATGTGGATGGCCTCCGTCTCGAGGTGTTGGAGGTGGTCCAGATGGTAGCTGTTCATGAGCGGCGCCCTGGGCTCAGGCGGAAACGGCGTTGCGGCCCCACGCCGCGTGCAACCCGCACTCCCGTTTCTCGTCCGCCTTCGCCGGGTCGAAGTAATCCCATTCATTGGGCAATCCGTGGCGCGCGAGGTAGGCGTCCATTTCGGCGTCCGAGGCGTGGAAGAAAGGGCTGACCTTTAACGTGCCGAAATTCCCGTCCCGCGAGACGATGTCGAGTTCCGCGCGCCCGGGGTTCTGCACCTTGCGCAGGGCGGTGAGCCAGACGGTCGGGGCCAATTCGCGCATTCCGCGCTGGAAGGGCTCCAGCTTCATCACCGCGCTGAAGCGCTTCAGGCCGGGTTCGTCCTCGGGCGTGGGCACCGCGCCGTGCAGCGCATCGCGGTGCGCGGCCGTCATCCGCGGCAGGTAAGCCTTCAGATTGAGATTCAGACGGAGGCGCAGGTCCTCGGCGTGCCGGTACGTGGCCGGCCGATTGTAGCCGTGGTCCACCCAGAGCACGGGAAGATCCGGCTGTTCGCGGACCACCAGATGGAGCAGGGCGGCCTCGTAGGGGCGAAAGTTGGTCGACACCAACGCCCGGCCTTCCGCCCGGGCCAGCGCCCAGCGCACAATGTCGCTCGGGGTTTGCGAGCGGAGTTCCTGGTTCCAGCGTTCCAAATCGGACGGGTTCATCGCGTGAAGCGAGGAGCAAAGGCGCGCCCTGGCACCCGGGTAAAGCGAAATATTAGTACTTTAGTCATTTTATCTGCTTTAATCCTTTAAGCTTCCCGCAATCGTCCGACTTCCTTTCCTGCAACCCGTTGCGCCACTCTGTGAATCCGCCCGCCCCTTCGCTTGCTCCAGACCGCCCCGCCCGTGGACGCGTCCACCTCGTCGGCGCGGGACCCGGCGACCCGGACCTTCTCACCCTCAAGGCGTTGCGGTTGCTGCAGGAGGCTGACGTGGTCGTTCACGACCACCTGGTGGCGGAGGGAATCCTGGCCTTGATCCCCGCCACCACCGAGCGCGTCTTTGTCGGCAAGAAGGGGGGCGGATTCTGCTGCCCCCAGCATCGGATCGAGGAAACGCTGGTCGCCCTCGCCCGCCAAGGGCGGAACGTGGTGCGGCTGAAGGGCGGAGACCCGTTCATCTTCGGGCGCGGCGGGGAGGAACTGGAGGCCCTGGCCGCGGCGGGCATCCCGTGCTCAATCGTGCCCGGGGTCACCTCCGCCTTCGGCGCCGCCGCGGAGGCGGGCATTCCGTTGACGCACCGGCGCCTTGCCTCCGGGGTGATCTTCCTGACGGGCCACGAGGAGCCCGGGAAGGCGGAGTCCGCGGTACCTTGGGAGGAGTATGCCCGGCTCGGCGCGACGCTTTGCGTCTACATGGGGATGAAGAATCTCGAGTCCATCACCCGGCGCCTGCTGGCGGGGGGCCTTGCGGCGGAAACCCCGGCCGCGGTGGTCCAGGCGGCCACGACGCCGGCGCAGCGACTTTGGACGTCCTCCCTGGGCCGGATCGCCCGCGAGGCGGAAGAGGGCGGGTTCACGGCGCCGGCGATCGTCATCATCGGCGAAGTGGTCAGCCTGGCGGACGTGCTGCAGCAATGCAGCGCCGCGGAACTCGCACTCCCGTGATGCTGCTGGTGGACAACGGTTCCCTGGAACCCGCCGCCACGTTGAACCTGCGCCGGGTGGCCGCCGCGCTCGAGGCGGCGGCGGGCCAAGCGGTGGCGCCGGTTTCCTGGAAGCACAGCGACCGCATTCCCGCGGAGCGCCTGGAGGGGCGGCTGGCCGACACACTCGGCCCCTTCATCCGGCAGCAAATCGCCCGCGGCCGGCGTGACTTCCAGATCGTTCCCTTCTTCATCAGTCCGCAGGGGGCGATCGGCTCCGCCTTGCGGCGCGACCTCGAGCAACTGCAGGCGGAGCTCGGCCCGTTCACCTTCAACTTTGGACCCGGCTTGGCCGACTTGGGCGTGATTCCGCGGATCGTGGCCGCCCGGGTGCGCGAAGCGGCGCTCGCCGCGAACCTCGTTGCGCCACCCGTGGTGCTGGTCGACCATGGTGGGCCGTCCCCGGCCTCGGCGGCCTTGCGGGACCGCTTGGCCGCGGAGGTAGCGAGGGAACTGGGCCCGGATTTTCCGCCCCCCTTGGCGTCCTCGATGGAGGGGGAGCATCCCCCGCTGTTGGCCGAGGTCCTCGCCCAGCCGGCGCACGTGGGCCGCGACGTCGTCGTGGCGCTGCTGTTTCTCTCTCCCGGCCGGCACGCGGGGCCGGGCGGTGATATTGCGGAAATCTGCGCCGCCTCCCCGGCCCGCACGCGCTGCACTGACCTGATCGGCACGCACCCCCTCGCGCTCGCCGCGCTGGCCGCCACCCTTCCCCCGCCCTCCCCTTCCTCCCTTTCCTGAAACCGCCCATGAGCACTCCGTCCGCCCCCTCCGCCCCGCTGCACAAGAACGAACAGCTGAAGTCCGAGAGCAATTTTCTCCGCGGCAACATCCTCCGCGACCTTGCGGATCATTCGACCGGCGGGATCACGGAGGAGAGCGCCCAGCTCACCAAGTTCCACGGCATTTACGCCCAGGATGATCGCGACCAGCGCAATGCCCGCCGCCGCGAGGGCCGCGAGAAGGCCTTCTCCTTCATGGCCCGCGTGCGGCTCCCGGGCGGCGTCTGCACCCCCGCCCAGTGGCTCGCCTTGGACACCCTCGCGGACGAGCGCGCCAACGGCACGCTGAAGCTCACGACCCGCCAGGCCTTTCAATTCCACGGCATCGTCAAGGGGGACCTGTGGCGGGCGATCAACGGGATGAACCGCGCCCTCCTCGATACCCTCGCCGCCTGCGGCGACGTGAACCGGAACGTGATGTGCAACCCCAACCCGGAGCAGTCGGGGCTCCACGCGCAGGTCTACCAGGTCGCCAACGCGATCAGCGCGCATCTCCTGCCCCGCTCCCGCGCCTACCACGAGCTGTGGGTCGGCGAGGAACTGGTCGGCGGGGGCGAACCGGAAGCGGAACCCATCTACGGCCGCACGTACCTGCCGCGGAAATTCAAGATCGGCGTGGCCGTCCCCCCGAGCAACGACGTGGATGTGTTCTCCCAGGATCTCGGCTACATCGCCATCACGGGAGCAGACGGCAAGCTGGCCGGCTTCAATGTGACGGTCGGCGGCGGCCTCGGAATGTCGCACAACCAGCTGGAGACATTCCCCCGCCTCGGCGACGTCCTTGGCTTCTGCACCCCCGAGCAGGCCGTCGCGGTGGCGGAGCACGTGGTGACCGTGCAGCGGGACTTCGGTGATCGCACCGATCGCAAGCACGCGCGCCTGAAGTACACGATTGCCGACCGCGGGCTCGATTGGTTCCGCACCCAGGTGGAGGCCCGCCTTGGCGAGCGCTTGGGCGCGCCGCGACCCTGGCAGTTCACGCACACCGGCGATCGGTACGGTTGGGTGGCCGGTCAGGACGGTCGCAGCCACTTCACCCTGTTCATCCTTAGCGGCCGCGTGAAGGACGAACCCGGTTACCGCCTCAAGACCGCCCTCCGGGAAATCGCCCTCGCCCACAAGGGCGACCTGCGGCTGACCGCCAACCAGAACCTCATCATCGCGAACGTCGCGGCCGAGGATCGACCGCGCATCGAGGCCCTGCTCGCCCGCCATGGCCTGGCCACCGCCAACGACGCCTCCGGCCTGCGGTTGAACGCCCTCTCCTGCGTGGCCCTCCCGACCTGCGGCCTCGCGTTGGCCGAGAGCGAGCGCTACCTGCCGGAATTGGTCAGCCTGCTCGAGCAGGAGTTCGCCGCCGCCGGACTGTCGCGGGACGCCGTCACCCTCCGCATCACCGGTTGCCCGAACGGCTGTGGGCGACCCTTCCTCGCGGAGATCGGCCTGGTCGGCAAGTCGCCCGGCAAGTACAACCTGTACCTCGGCGCGGCCTTCGACGGCACCCGGATGAACGCCCTCTACCGGGCCAACGTTCCGGAAACCGACTTGCTGGGGCTGCTCGGTCCGATCATCCGCCGTTACGCGGCTGAACGCACCCCCGGGGAGCGTTTCGGCGACTTCACCGTGCGGGCCGGCTACGTGACCCCCTCAGGCCGTCCACAGGACTTCCACGAGGCGAAGGCCGCACGCTGAGGCGGCGCGTATTCCCACGCGGCGGGGGGGGCCTTCGCTACAAAAGAAAGAGGGCGGACCGCCTACCCCTAAGCGGTCCGCCCATTGCTTTCTTACTTACCCCAAAACCTCCCCCGCTAGGCGGAGGAGGAAGTCTTGCGCCAGACTTGGTACTCTCTTTACGGCCGGAGTTCCAGTGGCGGACGCATTTTTTCCTCAATTTTCGGCCGGCGGACGGCGCGGGGCCACGGAGGATCCCCACAACCGCAGCAATAATTCCGCCAAATTACGCATACTGACCTTCCCAAGCGACTGCCCCGGAGAAAGTTGGAACTCACCCGGGCGCAGGGTGGCGCGTTCCGCGGCGTACCGCCGCAGCTCGGCGTCCAGCCGTGCGGCGCGCGCGTGCGGATCGGAAATTTTTCCTGACTCGGCCTGCAACTTTCCCTGCCAGTGCTGTCTTTCCTCCTTATGCGCTTGCAGATGATCAAAAAGCAGCTGTTCGCTCCGGTTGAGGCTCATCGCCGCCACCGTGGCCCCGATGGCCGCTGAAACAACCGGAAAACACCCGCTGCGATGAACACCGATCCCCTTCCCGAACCTCAACCGTCCTCGAATATGTGGCAGAAATTCACTGAACAGATCCCGGCGATCATCCTGACCGCCCTCCTCGTCATCGGCGCCGCCTTTTGGCTGCATCAGCAGACCGTCGCCCAGATGGCCCTCAAGCAGCAGGCCGAGCTGGCCCCGCTGCGCGAAGCCAACGACGCGTTGAAGGCCGCCTCCGAGGAAAACCGCCGGCAGATCGAGACCACCAACAAGCTGCTGCGGGACGCGGTGGCCAAGCGCGAGGCCGACATGTTCCGCACCGACGAGGAGATCCAGAAGTTGAACACCGACCGGATGAACGCGCTCGCGGAGGCCATCGCCAAGAAGGTGATGCCCTTCAACCCGCTCCCGAAGTCCCCGGAAGAGGCCGAGCGCCAGCAGACCGAGCAGGTCGACAAGGTTTCCGGCCGGATGGCCGAGCGCATCCAGCCCATCCTGGCGGAGATGGCGCGCGACCAGAACCTGACCCGCGACTCGATCAACCGCTACAGCGAGCGCGTCTCCGAGCAGATCGGCTCCGTGCTCACGGCCGAGCTGGCGAAGAACCAGCAGCTGAACAACAACCTCCAGCAGACGCAGGCGGTCGCGCAGGACGCCCTCAAGCTGTCGCACGAAATCACGGCGCTCTACCTGAGTTCGTTCAAGGACCAGGGCATCATCACGCGCCTGCTCAGCCTGCCCGCCAACGTGGTCAAGGATGCCGCGAGCCTGAGCATCGTCAGCAGCAGCGACCGCAAGAAGGTCGAGGAGACCCTCGTCTCCAAGATGGCCGAGATCGATCGGAAGCTCAGCGCCTTGCAGGCCGCGGCCCCCGCCGCCACGCCGCCCGCCCCCGCCGGTCCGCCGCTCAGCGCGCCGACCCGGCCCGCCAAGCCCTGAACGTTGCCCGGAGGGGCAGTCCAAAGGATGCCCCTCCAAAATCAAAAGCCCCGTCCTGAGACGGGGCTTTTTTATTCGGACTAAGCCGACGGTTTAGCGCGCCAGTTCGAAGCGATCGGCGTTCATCACCTTGTTCCAGGCGGCGATGAAGTCGCGGACGAACTTTGCCTCCGCCCCGGACTCGGCGTACACCTCCGCGATCGCCCGCAGCTGGGAGTGGGAACCGAAGACCACATCGACGCGGGTGGCGGTCCACTTGACGTCGCCCGTCGCACGGTCGCGCAGCTCGAAGGTTTCCTCGGCCGGGGAGGTCGGGCGCACCACGTGGTCCATCGCGAGGAGATTCACGAAGAAGTCATTCGTGAGGGTCTCCGGGCGGCGGGTGAAGACGCCGTGCGCGGATTTGCCGTGATTCGCGTTGAGGACCCGCAGCCCACCGACAAGCACGGTCATTTCCGGCGCGGTCAGGCCGAGCAACTGGGCCTTATCGACCAGGAGCTGTTCCGCCGGCAGGGCGTAACGGGTCTTCTGGTAGTTACGGAAGCCGTCGCTGACCGGCTCCAGCACGGCAAAGGAAGCCGCATCCGTCTGCTCCGCGGCGGCATCCATCCGTCCCGGCGTGAATGGCACCTCGACGGCGTGGCCGGCCTGCTTGGCCGCCTGCTCGATCGCGGCGGCTCCCCCGAGCACGATCAGGTCGGCCAAGGAGACCCGCTTCCCGCCCGTGGCACGGGCGTGGAACGCGGCCTGTACGCCTTCGAGGGCGCGCAGGACCTTCGCCAGCCGAGCCGGCTGGTTGGCCTCCCAGTCCTTCTGGGGCGCGAGGCGGATCCGGGCGCCATTGGCGCCGCCCCGCTTGTCCGAGCCGCGGAACGTGGAGGCGGAGGCCCACGCCGTGAAGACGAGCTCCGCCACACCCAAACCGGTCGCGAGGATCTCCACCTTGAGGGCGGCGATGTCCTTCGCGTCCACCAGCGGATGATTCACGGCCGGGATCGGATCCTGCCAGATCAGCTCCTCGCGCGGCACGTCCGCCCCGAGGTATCGTACCTTGGGCCCCATATCGCGGTGGGTAAGCTTGAACCAAGCCCGGGCGAAGGCGTCCGCGAAGGCCTTGGGATCGGCAAGGAAGCGACGGGAGACCTTCTCGTAGGCGGGGTCGAAACGCAGCGCGAGGTCGGTGGTCAGCATCGTGGGCCGATGCCGCTTCGCCGGGTCGAACGCGTCCGGGACGGTTTCCGGCGCGTTCTTGGCCACCCATTGGTGGGCGCCCGCTGGGCTCTTAACCAGCTCCCACTCATAGCGGAAGAGGTTCTCGAAGTAATTGTTGCTCCATTGGGTCGGCGTGTTGGTCCAGATGACCTCCAGACCGCTCGTGATGGTGTCCGGCCCCTTGCCGGAACCATAGCTATTCGCCCACCCGAGGCCCTGCTCTGCGAGGCCGGCCCCCTCCGGCTCGCGGCCGACGTGGCTGGCCGAAGCGGCGCCGTGGGTCTTGCCGAAGGTGTGGCCACCGGCGATCAGCGCCACGGTCTCCTCGTCGTTCATCGCCATCCGACCGAAGGTCTCCCGGATGTCGCGGGCCGAGGCCACCGGGTCAGGGTTCCCGTTGGGGCCCTCCGGGTTGACGTAGATGAGGCCCATCTGCACGGCCGCCAGCGGGTTCTCCAGCTCACGGTCCCCGGTGTAGCGCTTGTCGCCCAGCCAGGTATCCTCGTTGCCCCAGTAAACGTCCTCCTCGGGCTCCCACACGTCGGCGCGTCCGCCGCCGAAGCCGAAGGTCTTGAAGCCCATCGAATCGAGCGCGCAATTGCCGGCCAAGATCATCAGGTCCGCCCAAGAGAGCTTCGCTCCGTACTTTTGCTTGATCGGCCACAGAAGGCGTCGCGCCTTGTCGAGGTTCGTGTTGTCCGGCCAGCTGTTCAGCGGGGCGAACCGCTGTTGCCCAGCCCCGGCACCCCCTCGGC
>JAIXQE010000053.1 GCA_027485815.1 Opitutaceae bacterium | reverse complement strand
GGGGTCAACCTTTTCAACTATGTCAGCCGAAACCTCGAGGAACTGCCTCTTGTTCTCGATCGGCACGAGCACCTTGCGGGCACCGTTGTCCATCGCAACCTGAAGCGGCTCGTTGAGCGACCGGACCGCCTTGATGTTCCCTTGGATACTTAGGTCACCTAAAACAATTAGGCCCGCCAGCGCTGATGTTTTTTTCAAGGTGGAATAACAGGCCACCAAGAACGCCACGCCGATGTCACCGTCGGTCTGATTGCCAAGCAGGTCGATGCACTCGACGTGGAAATCGTTTGTATCGCAGTCGCGCGCTATCCCCAACGGAGTCTTGTTCGACTGCAGGTAGCTGAATGCGCGAGAAAATGATTCTTTCGTGGCTCCAGCGGCGCCGCCCGCCATCTTCAGTTTGCCAGTGCCACCCGAAAGGCTGACCTCGATCCGATAGAGGCCGACCATCCCGGTGCTGTCGACGGACGAGGCGTAGATGGTGCCCGGTGGTAACGGGTCCGCGGAAATAAGATCTCGACCGCCCTGCTCAGGAACGCCGACGAAATGTTCATCACCCGTGTCGTTGTCCAAGTAGCTGAAGGCGGTCTGATGATAGTCGAACGACCCCATTTTTTTCAGCTGCTCCTTCACCCGGCGGCGTCCCTCAATCGCGAACGCCAGCAGCGCCCCGGTGTCCTCCTTGGACACTTCACCATGCGGGTGAAGAACCTTAATCATTCCAGACACCGTGCGCCGAACCGCCTTGCGGTCGCGTGCATTCAGGTGCGCCCCCAAGGAGAAATGCCGGTCGAGTGCTTCGGTAAAGTTAGCCTTCCGAAGTTCACGTAACGCTGCGGCGAGATAGTCGATCACCAGCCCGTAATGGTCGGTGAACAGTTCATTTCTCATCACCGGCATTTCCCAGCCTGGGAGATAGTAATGGATTCGATCCAAAAACGCGACGTCGTCGCGAATCACACCGGGCATGGGGTCGAAGAGGTGACTGCTTTGCAGCATGACGTCCACGGGCTGCCGCGTGTTGCCAAACATGCCGATACTGGCGTAGCCCGCGCTCTCCTCAGCACCGCGCTGAAATTTGCCGGACTCGCAGTAGGTCTTGAGCGTGGTGATGACTTCCTTGGGCATGCTCTCAAGATCAGCCACTTCGTCAAAGCCGACAGAGTCCCAGAGTTCGACCATGCCCTTTCGACGGCCGCTCATGTGACCGAACATGTTCGCGACCGTGGTTGGTCCGGTCAGCAAGGCTGCGTAGGGAGAAAGCTCCTGCACAGCATAGGATTTTCCGGTGCCCGGAGGACCGAGGTCCACGTAGTTGAAATTTCTCTCGCAGAGCTGAACGAGGCGCAGGCAGTAGAAAAGTTTCGTCCGCGTCTCCATGCCGGATGTCTCGTAGCCCATCGAACGCACGATAAGATTGAGCCAATCTTCGGTCGAAAACTCGGACCGGATTTTCCGGTATTCGTTTTCCCCCACGTTCGACCGCGTCGAGGCAAAGCTGCGGACGAGGAGGAGGAACCGCTCCGCTTGGACCAGCACTTCATTCTGCACTGCCGACTCTTTGACGCTGGCCAGCGTTGCGAGAAAGGTCGGCCGAAAAACGCCATAACCGAGTCGGCGAATTCGCTCCAGACTGCCCACCACTTCCGGCGACAGAATTTCAGTGTGGTCCTCCGGGAAGTGAATCTGGTGCCAGCAGCGTGCCGCGAGTTGAATACTGTCGATGTAGTTTTGGATGTCGCCGAGCTTCAGGTCTCCACTATCGAGGCGATCCGGACTAAAATGTTTGTTGAGTAAGAACTGGGTCAGCGGGTCAGAGTCACTGGTATCGGGAAAATAGACAATGAGGTGCGCCCGCAGGAATTCGTCGTCATCGAGCTGTTGGCGCGGATTTCGCCCGAGTTCCTGGTAAATCGTGCGCCACACCGCATTGATGTTACGGCGGACTTGGTTCCGCTCGTCTTCCGGGGTCCCGGTGGCGAGGGTGGAGAGGTAGATAAGCCTATTTTTGAGCAGCTCCAACCGGGTTAGCGGTTTGAACCTGCCTGCTCATAGCGGAGCCGGCGTAGCTGGTGGAGATTGAGAAGCTCGCGCTCCACGGTGGCCGGCGCGAGGAGAAATAGGTGCCAGCGCCGCGACTGGAGCGCGCGCGACACACTGGGGATTTCGGCCTGAAGACTATATAGAGCGTAGAGGATCGCGTCGTCAGGAATGACGACGTTGGTAAAACGCCGGCGGGGTTGTCCCGCAATGAGACCGAATGCTGCGGCCATGCGAAACAGATCCCGAGCCATCCGCACCCGGCCATATTCAGAAAGCGGCGCCCCAAGAAGTTTTTCCCGTTCAATCGACTCCACGAAGGGCAACGCTGCCGAGGTCTCGAACGCCGCAATCCCCTCTTCGTGTTGAGGGAAAAGGAACTCGTCCATGAAACGAAAGAACAAGCCGTCCGTGGAGCCCAAATGCCAGAGCAGGCAAAATTTCCATCGCTCTAATGGATATTGCGCCCTCGCAAGCCATGCGAGCGAGGTTAGCGCGTCACCAATTCCGAAACGACCGGACATCGTAGTGGTGACTTCGCGCAGCCAACTCTCGTTTCCCGCGCCGACGGG
>JAIXQE010000159.1 GCA_027485815.1 Opitutaceae bacterium | reverse complement strand
TACGGCGGCGAAACCCCCTTCCTCCCCGTCGTCCTGGAGACCGCCCGCCGCCTCGGCGTGGCCGATGCGGTGCACTATCACGGACCCAAGTCCCAGGCCGAAATCGCGGCCGCGATCCGCGAGTGTCACGTCGGCGTGGTGCCGAACCGGCGCTCGGTCTTCACCGAGATCAACTTCCCCACCCGGCTCTTCGAATACCTCGCGATGCAGCGCCCGGTGATCGCCCCGTCCACCGAGGGCATCCGCGATTATTTCGGACCGGAAGACCTGTACCTCTTCACCCCGGATAACGTCGCGAGCCTGGCCAGCCAGATCGAGGCGGTCCACCGCGATCCGGGCGCCGTGCCGGGGCGCGTGGCCCGCGGCCTCGCCGTGTACCGTGAGCATCGCTGGGAAGGCGAGCGCGACCAACTGCTCCGCACCGTCGCGGGGCTGTTGCCCGCCTGACCCTCCCCCTTTCGATGAACGTCAGCATCTTCGATCTCGGTTCTGTCGGCTGTGTCGGCCTCGGCTGCCTCGCGCAGCACGGGCCCGGCAAGTTCGTCCATGGCCTCGCGGGCCTCCGCCCCACGGCGAAGGAGCTGCAGTACCACGGCAACGCGTGGTGAGCGCAAACAATGCTTAAGACCCCGAGGAATCCCATGCGCCTTCCGCCAACCCCGCCCCTGACTCGAGGCACACCTGCCGAGCCGCTGGTCTCGGTGATCATCGTCAGCGAAAACGACGCGCCGCATCTCCCGGGGGCGGTCTACAGCGTGCTCGGACAGCAAGGGGTGTCCCTCGAGCTCGTCGTGGTGGACAATGCGTCTACCGACGGCACGCGCGATTTCCTCGCCACCATCCTGGACCCCCGACTGAAGGTGGTCCTGCATCCCACCAACGAGGGACCGCAGGCGGCAAACTCTGCTTTCCCCCTGCTCCGGGGTCGGTACGTTGCATTCCTCGACACCCACGACATCGCCCTGCCGCTTCGTCTGGCCACGCAGACGGCTTACCTTGAGTCTCATCCCGACCTCGGCGGCTGCGGTTCCCTGTCGCAGGCCCTGGAGGAAGGAGAGTCCGAGGAACCAATGCTCCGGGGCGGCGGCGATTCGGCGGTCGTCACCTGGGCTCTAGGCTGGAGGCACTGCATCCGAAATTCCACCCTGGTCTTCCGCCGGGAACTGATCGGCGCGGTCGGGGGATACAACCGGAACCTAGGTCCCGCCCAGGGCTACGATCTCATCAGCCGCCTCACCCGGATCAAGCCCCTGGCGGTCCTGGACGAAGTGCTGGTGCTGTGCCGCGAAACTCGCGGGAGCGGAGGGCTACGCGGCCGGGAATGCCAGCGGGCGGAAATCCACGCGACAGCCCGCGCGCATCTCGGATATGTCCTCGATCGTGACGTCGCTCCCGAAATTGCTGAAACCGCGATTGCGATGATGGGGTTGGAGGCGCCGGCCACGCCTGAACATTGCCGCGCGGCGCTCGACGTGATCGCGGAATACACCACGGCCTGTTCCCGCTGGCAGCCGGCTCTCTGCGCGGATCAGATCCGGCAGCTGACCTACGCCCGGCTCCTGCAATTTGTCCGCCAGGGACTTCCTGCCGGGGAGGTCACGCGCTGGGATATCGAGCGACAGATGCTGCAGCTCCATCCGCGCGGCGTCCTGGGTCGGATATGGAGGCGCGGCCGCGACAGCGCCCCGCTGATCGCAACCGCGGCGGTAACCGTGGCCGCGGTTCGCAACCTGGGCGCCATTCTCGGCTGGACCCCCACGCTGCAGCTGGCCGGGGCGCTGCTCTGGGTCGCATCGATCACGATCCTCGCGATTTATTCTGGCCGGCTCCTCGCGCGAATCCCGCGGTGGGCTAAAGCCACCTGAGGTTCCGAAACCGTAGGGAACACAGTACATTTGCGTCCATTTTTGGATGGAAAGACATGGTTCTCCCGGCCATCGACCCGGTCGCGAGAGGCGGACGCAGTCACTCAAGGCCCGCCTCCTCCCGGTCTGCAGGCGATACCGATTCCCACCGAATTGCGAGCGAGTTCGTCATCACCCTCAGGCTGTGAGCGAACGCTTTCCGATACCACAATCCCAAGGTCAGCAACGCATTCAATCCCGCCGTAATTTCCCCCTGAACAAGCCCCCCATCAGTGCCGGGTTCAATCCCTGCGACGCAACGGGTATCTCAAGCCATCGGTAGGCCCTGCGCATCAGGACGCTGGCCAACGTCAGCGACCTGCCATTTCCACTCCAAACCTTTATCTTTGGCGGCTAAACGCACCTAACCTCCGCCCCCGCGAGGTTGGCTTAAACACCACCTGCATGAATTCCGTCCGACCTCCTCTCCGCACTTTCTCTCTGGGCCTACTCGCCCAGCGGGTACGCGCGGGACTCGTCACCTTGGGGCTTGGACTCAGGGCCGCACCAGCCTCCCTCGATCAGGACGAACTGCGGGCTACGCGGGACGTCTCCATCATCGTACCTGTGAAGGACGCGCCCCTGCTGACGGCGAAGTGCCTGGAAAGCCTTGCCCGTTACGCGGGGGATGCGGAGGTTATTCTCGTCGACGACGCCTCGGAGCAACCAGCGACCCGCGGACTCCTACGCAACTACGCTGAGCAAAAGGGGTGGATTCTAATCTCGCTGCCAACCTCCGTCGGCCATTCGGGCGCCACTGCGGCAGGGATCTCCCGCGCGACCAAGCCCCTGCTTTGCCTCTTGAACTCCGATACCATCGTGAGCCCACACTGCTGGGAGGCGATCGTAGCGTGCTTTAAGGCCGATCCCAGCGTCGCCATCGCCGGGCCCAGCACCAGCGACACTTACGGGCCCCAGGCGATGCGCATCGCGCGCCAGTGCAAGTCAGACTGGAATCTTCGGCATGTGGCAGCTTATGCGCGGCGCCAGAAACTTGGCACCCACCAACCGGAGACGGAGGATCTACGCTTCATCGGCGGCTTCGCCTTCTTCATTCGTCGTTCGACCTGGGATGAGCTGGATGGCTTCGATCCCAACCTGCCGGACTACGGCAATGAGCTCGACCTGTGCCTGCGGGCCGTCGCCGCGAAGCTCCGCTGCGTCTGGGTCAAGCGCAGCTACATCCATCACTTCGGCGGCAGCTCGTATGGCGGACAAGTGGGTGGACCGGACGGCATCGAGGCACGCTCCCTCGCCGCCACGCGCTACGTCCGCGAAAAGGCCGCCCGCCTGGGCCTGCAGCTGAGCCACTCCGACTGAAGTCATCCCGGTGGAGATCTCCCTCCTCATCACCACCTGCCGACGACCGGAGTCGCTCGGCCACACCCTCGCCGCCGTCGAGCGGCTCGAGGCGGTGCCGGGACACGACCACGAAGTGCTCGTGATCGAGAACGGCGCTTCGGCGGAGACTAGAGCCGTGGTGGCGCGCTACGCCAGCTTCCGGTACCTTTCAGAACCTGTCCCTGGAGCCTCCCGCGTCCGCAATCGCGGCGTCGCCTCCAGCCGCGGGAAAATCCTCCTCTTCCTCGACGACGACGTTCGCCCGGAGCCAGGCTGGCTGCAGGCAATGTGGCGTCCGCTCGCCACGGGGATGGCGGATGGGATCAACGGCGACATCCGGATGCCCCCGGAGTTGGAACGCGACTGGATGGAGCCTGCCCATCGGCACTGGCTCGCCTGCGTGCACCCGGACCCGAACACGCCCCCCGCCCAGCTGATCGGCGCGAGCATGGGGCTGCGCCGGGAGGTCTTCACGCGGATTTCCCGATTTGATGACGAGATGGGACCGGGCGCCACCTACGAAGCCGGGGAGGAAGGCCTGTTCAGCGCGCAGATGGAACGGGCCGGTTTCCGCCTGCGCGGCGTGCCTGAAGCCCGTGCGTGGCACCATTTCGCCCCGGAACGCCTGCGGCGGGAAGCATGGCTCCGCTATGCCAATCGCAGCGGGCAATCCGTCGCCTACATCGAGTATCATTGGCGACACGAGGCGCCCCGACGGCCCCGCCTGAGCCTGGCGCGGGCCACCCTGCGCCGCCGGATCTGGCGCCTCACCCACCCCGCACAGCTGCGGCGCACAGAAGGCATTTCGATGCGGGAGTTTTACCTCGATTGGCACCAGGCGCGCCTCGCGCAGCACGTTCGTTTCGCGCGTGCACCCCGCGTCTATCCCGCCTTCGGACTCTCCAAACTCGCCGCTTCCGGCTGATATGAACCCGCCCCTCAATTCTCCCCGACCGGCGCGCGTCGCGGTACTCGGCTGCGGCGCGATCACCGAGCGCTGCCACGCCCCCGCCTTGCGCACCTTGGTCGCCGCCGGCGAAGTGGAGGTCTCCCACCTCTTCGACGTGGATCCGGCCCGCGTGCGCCAGATCCAGACCTTCCTGCCGCAGGCACGACGGCTGGATACCCTGGAGGCACTGGCCTCAACGCGCCCCGAACTCGTCCTGGTGGCCTCGCCCGTGAAGTTCCACGCCCTCCATGCGATCACCGCGCTGCGCGCCGGCGCCGCCGTGCTCTGTGAGAAACCGATGGCCAAGGACGCCGCCGAGGCCGAGGCGATGATCGCCGCCGCGACCGCCACGGGCCGCCCCCTCGCCATCGGGCTCTGCCGGCGCTTCCTTCCGGCCGCGCAGGAGATCCATCGCCTGCTCCAGACCGGACTCCTCGGCCGCGTTCGCCGCGTCCGCGCCCAGGAGGGGGGCAAGTTCAACTGGCCCGCCCAGTCCCCCGCCTTCTTCAGCCGGGAGACCGGGGGTGGCGGCGTCCTCATCGATGCCGGCGTGCATCTCCTTGACCTGCTGCTGTGGTGGTTCGGGGAACCGGAGTCCATCAACTACCGGGATGACGCCGCCGGTGGGGTGGAGGCGAATTGCCTCGCCCGGCTGGCCTTTACCGGCGTGCCGTCCGTGGAGCTCCGCCTCAGCCGCGACACTTCCCTGAAACCCTTCGTCCGGATCGAAGGCGACCACGCCAGTCTGGACTGGAACGCCCTGTGCCCGGATCGCCTCCTGCTGCGGACCGCGGGCTCGCCGCAAGCCTGGCAGGTGACGCTGACCCCGAGCGCACCCTCCAGCCCGCCCCTGCCCACGTTCGAGGGCATCTTCATCGAACAGATCCGCAACGGCATCGCCGCCGCCCGGGGACAGGCGCCGCTGCTGGTTCCAGGGATCGAAGGCATTCGCAGCTTGCGCCTGATCGATCAGTGTTACCGCCAGCGCCAGGCTTGGTCGATGCCTTGGTACGAGGCGACCGAACAGGCCGCCGCCAACCGCCTCGCCCACGCCGCTCACCCATGAAACTCGCCGTCCTCGGCGCCTCCGGCTTTGTCGGCAGCCGTCTGCTCGAACAGTTCCACCTGCGGAGCACCTGCGACCTGCGGCCCATCGTCCGCACCGTGCCTGCGCTGGCCCGGATGTCCCGCTTCCAGCTCGACTGGAAGGTCAGTGCGACGGATCATCAGGATCAGCTCGCCGCCGCCCTGCAAGGGTGTGACGTGGTCGTCAATCTGACGAGCGGAGATTCCGACTTCATTCGCGACAGCATCACGCCCTTCTATGGCGCCGCGCGTCAGGCGGGGGTGCGCAGGATCGTTTTCCTCAGCAGTGCGGTCGTCCACGGTCAGGAACCGGCGCCGGGGACCACGGATGATACCCCGCTCGTCGGTGGCCGGGGCATAGATTACAATGGCGGTTACAATCGCGCGAAAGTGGAGGCCGAGGAACGTCTGCGGCAGGAACGCCGCAAAGGCGGTCCGGAGATCGTGATCCTGCGCCCCGGCATCGTCTTCGGCCCGCGGGCGCACTGGATCCAGCGGCCGGCCGAACAGCTGCTCGCCGGCCGCTTCGCGTGGGTGAATCACGGGCAGGGCATCTGCAACTCC